>NZ_JAXUAK010000011.1:0-115217 GCF_046535855.1 Puerhibacterium sp. TATVAM-FAB25
AGCTCGGCGCGCGCGACCGCAGCCGGCTGGTCATCCTCGCCTACGAGACCGGCCTCATCACCCCGGGGGCGTGACCGGCGTCGTCGCATGGGCGTGCGTCGCCGCCCGGCGACCGTGCGTGTCGTCGCGGTGCGACCTCAGGTCGCTCCTCGGGACGGATGCCCGGCTGCGGCCCGCCTTCCTAGCGTCGCGGCATGGCTACCAGCGACACCACCAGCGACACCACCAGCGACACCACCGGCGACACCACCGGCGACACCACCGGGGACACCACCGGGGACACCACCAGCGTCACCACCGGCGACGCCCGGCGCGCCCGTGCCGGGCTCGCGGCGGCCGCAGCGGCCGCGCTCGTCGTCGCAGGATGCACCGCCGGCCCGTCGGTGCCGGGCGTCGCCACCGGCGTCGACGACGTCCCCTTCACCACCCCGCTCGCCATCCCGCCGCTCGCCGAGTCCCGCGTGGACGCCGACGGCACGCGCGTCTTCACGCTGACGGCGCGGGAGGGCACCACCGAGTTCCTCGACGGCGTCGAGACCCCGACGTGGGGCTACGACGGGGACTACCTCGGGCCGACCCTGCGGGCGCAGCGGGGCGAGCGCGTCGCCGTCGAGGTGACGAACGAGCTCGGCGAGGCGACCACCGTGCACTGGCACGGCATGCACCTGCCGGCGGCGATGGACGGCGGGCCGCACCAGATGATCGACCCGGGCGAGACGTGGCGCCCGGCCTGGACGATCGACCAGCCCGCCGCGACGCTCTGGTACCACCCGCACCCTCACGGGCAGACCGAGCGGCACGTCTACAACGGCCTCGCGGGGATGTTCCTCGTGGACGACCCGGCCGCCGCCCCCGGGCTCCCCGCCGAGTACGGCGTCGACGACCTGCCGGTCGTGGTCCAGGACAAGGAGATCGACGACTCCGGCCGGCTCACCCTCGACGACGACGGGAACGAGCCGGGGCTGCTGGGCTCCACCGTCATGGTCAACGGCACGGTCGGCGCCTACCAGGAGATCACCGCCGAGCTGACCCGGCTGCGGGTGCTCAACGGCTCCACCGCCCGCACCTACGGGTTCGCCTTCGACGACGGCCGTCCGTTCCAGCTCGTCGGTACCGACGGCGGGCTGCTGGCGGCCCCGCACGAGACCACCCGGGTACGGCTGTCCCCCGGGGAGCGGGCCGAGATCGTCGTCGCGATGGAGCCGGGGGAGACGGCGGTGCTCGGGTCCTACGGCCCGGACCTCGGGGACGTCGCGGCGCCGGCCGCCTTCGGGGCCGCGGACTCCTTCGACGTGCTCGAGCTGCGCGCGGCCGCCACCCTGCGACCGTCGCCACCGGTGCCCGCGACGCTCGCGCAGGTCGAGCGGCCGGCCGCGGCCGAGGCGGACACGACCCGCGAGCTCACCCTGGCCGTGCGGCAGATCAACGGGCGCAGCATGGCGATGGACCGCATCGACGAGGTCGTCGAGGTCGGCACCACCGAGATCTGGGAGGTCCGTGGCATCGACGCGCTCCCGCACAACTTCCACGTCCACGACGTGCAGTTCCACGTCCTCGACATCGACGGCGAGCCGCCGCCCCCGGAGCTCGCGGGGCGCAAGGACACGGTGTACCTCGAGCCGCGACGGGTCTACCGGCTCATCATGACCTTCGAGGACTACACCGACCCCGAGATGCCGTACATGTACCACTGCCACCTCCTGCGCCACGAGGACGAGGGACTGATGGGCCAGTTCGTGGTCGTCGGGCCGGGCCAGGAGCCCCGCGCCCCGTCGGGCGGCGCCGCCACCGGCCACGAGCGCGACGTGGGCGACGTGGGGGACGTGGGCGACGACGGCCACGACGGCCACCACGGTCACTGACGGCGCGCCGTCGCGGGCACGGAAGAGCCCGCGGGCTGGAGGTCTCCCTCCTGCCGTGCTGGACGAGGGCACGGCACCCGCGGGCTCCGGTGGACGCGATGAATTCGCTTCCCGTCCGGCGTGCCCGGCCTCCGGCGGAGGCGGGACACGGACGTCAGTCAGGACGCGCGACGGTCAGCGCGCGACCACCTCGTAGGTCCGAAGAGTATTCAACTTCCGGATCACCTCCCTTCTTACGTGCCGACGACGGTACGCCCGCCCGTCGGCACCCGCCAAGGGATTTCGCCGAGGGAGGAGGGGCGGCGCGCGCCGGCGACCGTGGGCGCGTCCCCGGGTCGACGACGTCGTCGACGGCGACCGGCCACGGACGTCGTCGGTGGGTCAGCGACGCAGCAGGTGCGCCCACTGGTCGGGGTAGTCGTCGAGCCAGGCCTCGAACCCCCGCGCGGGCCTCCCCACCAGGTGCGCGACGTCGTCGGACACGTGCGCCAGCTCACCCGCCGCGATCGCGGCGTAGGACGTGACCCAGCCCTCCAGGTCCACCGGGTCGACGGCGTGGACGGCGCGGGAGGCGTACGCCTCCTCCAGCGACTCCGGCTCGTAGCGGATGGTCCGGCCCGCGAGGCGGGACAGCGCCTCGGCGACCTCGTCCAGCGTGAGGGACTGCGGCCCGGTGAGCTCGTAGGTGCGCCCGTCGTGGGCGCGCCGCCGCTCGTCGAGCAGGACGGCGGTGGCGACGTCGGCGACGTCGTCGTGCGACACGGACGCCACGCGCCCGTCGCCGGCGGGGCCGCGGATGACGTCGTCGGGGCCCACCCAGGTGGTGAGCGCGTGGTGGTAGACGTTGTCGCGCAGGAACGTCCAGCGCAGCCCGGAGGCGCGGATGTACTGCTCGGTGTGCCAGTGGTCGCGCGCGAAGGTGAAGACGGCGTCCTCGGCGGCCCCGACGAACGACGTGTAGACGATGCGCTCGACGCCGGCCACCACGGCGGCGTCGACGGCGACGCGGTGCTGCTCCAGGCGACGCGGCTCCTCGCGGCCGCTGACCAGGAACACCGTGCGGACGCCCTCGAAGGCGCGGCGCATGGCCGCGCGGTCGTCGTACCGCTCGGCGACGACGACCTGGCTCCGCGGCAGGTTCTCGCCGCCGAGCCGCGGCGCGCGGGCCGGGTCGCGGACCACGAGGCGCTGGCGGGCGCCCTCGGCCGCGAGCCGTACGGCCAGCCGTCCTCCCAGCCGTCCGGAGGCCCCCGTGACGGCGACGATGCCGTTCGCCTGTCCCATGTGCCACACGGTAGGACGGGGCGGCGGGTTCGGCGCTCCGGACGGCGCCGTGGTGTGTCGGTCGCGGCCGGGCCGGGTGCCCCTCGCGGTCGGCGTGGCGTGGTCGCGCCGGGGGAGCCTGCGGCCCTTCCTGTGGATCGTGGGGACGTGCGCGCTTGTCCACAGATATCGCTTCTGACCTGCGTCTTTGTCGGTGGCGACGCGTAGCGTCGGGGGTGTCGGAGGGGCGCGCGGCCGCGCAGCGCGGGGCTCCGGCGCGGGACGTCCGGCGGTGGGCGGGACGGTGCGACGCGAGGGGGGTGATCGTGTGTCGGCGGAGGCGGTCGAGGGACGGCGGGTGGGCACCGGTGCCCGCCTCGAGCGCGCGGTGCGGCTGCTCGACCAGGCCGCCGAGGTGCTCGCCGGCCTCGTCGCCGACGACTGCCTCGCCGACGTCGCGGTGCCGGAGCTCGCCGCCGCCGAGTCGCGGGTCCGGGCGGCGACCACGCGGATCGACACCGCCCGCCTGGGCATGCTGCCGCGCCTCGAGGACGACGGGCGCTGGGCGCTCGACGGGTCGCGGACGTTCGCCGCGTGGCTGGCCCGCCGGGACGGCATCACCCGCCGGCGGGCGAACGCGGAGGTGCGCACGGCGACGCGGCTGCGCGTCGACCTGCCCGCGACGGCGCGCGGCGCTGGCGGGGCGCGTGGGGGTCGACGAGCTGTCGGCGATGGTCGACGTCGCGCCGACGTCCGAGGCGCGGCGGGCCGCGCTCGCGGCGCCGGTCACCGGGGTCGAGGTGCCCGTCGCAGGCGTCGAGTCGCCGGGGGAGGGGGACGCCAGAGCGGCGGCCGACGCGGACGGCCGAGCCGCGCCGCCCACCGGCGAGGAGTACCTGCTGTCGTTCGCGGGCCGGCAGCCGATCGGCACGTTCCAGCGGCTGCTGCGCCGGTTCGCGCACGTCGCCGACCCCGAGGTCGACGAGCGGGGCTACCGGCGCGCGACCGAGCGCGAGTTCCTCGACCTGGCGCCCACGTGGGGCGGCTACCACGTCGCCGGGTTCCTCACGACGGAGCACGGGCAGCAGCTCAGGACGGCGCTCGACGCGTTGATGACACCTGGGGCCGGGGGAGGCGTGGGCGCCGACGGCGCCGGCACCGGTCCGGGCGGCACGTCAGGTGGGGGAGCGGGCGCGGAGAAGACCGCATCACCCGCCGCCGAGCGGCGGAGCGCGCAGCAGCGGCGGGCGCAGGCGCTCGCGGACCTCGCCCGGGTCGCGCTCGACGGCGGGCTCGTCGCGCCGGGCGCATCGGTGCGCCCGCACGTGACGGTGCACGTCTCCTGGACGGAGCTGCAGCGCCTCCTGGCGGAGGCGGACCGGCGTACCGCCCCAGGCGGCGGTATCCCGGGGTCCGGCGGCGGGCGCCAGGTGTCCCGGCCCACGGGAGGGCTGCGCAGCGAGCTGCGGCCACGGTCCTCGCCAGGAGCGTCCCGGGGCGTCGGCCCACCGGTGACGGGACCCGGGATCGACGCCCGGGCGCTCACGGACCCGGGAACCGGCTACCCCACGTGGACCGACGGCACAGGGCCTGTCCCGCGGGAGCTGCTCGCCAAGATCGCGTGCGACGCCGAGGTCACGCGCGTCGTCTTCGGCCCGGACTCGCAGGTGCTCGACGTCGGCCGTGCGCGCCGGACGGTCACCGGGCAGCTGCGGCGCGCCGTCGTCGCCCGCGACCGGCACTGCACCTGGCCCGGCTGCCTCGAGCCGCCGGCACGGTGCGAGGTCCACCACGCCGTCACGCACTGGGCCGACGGCGGCGCGACGTCCGCGGACAACGCGGCCCTGCTCTGCTGGCACCACCACACCGTCGTCGACACCACGGGCGTGACGATGCGCTGGGAGCACGGGCGTGACGGTCACGGGGTCCGACCCGGGAGCTGGGCTTTCACCGACCGGCACGGTCGCCGGATCGCCGCCACTCCGGAACCACCCGCGGGAGGGCGGCACGCGGCAGCGTGACGCCGGCGCGGGACAATGGGTGCCGTGAGCTCCGACGTCTATCGCGTGATGACCGTGTGCACCGGGAACATCTGCCGCTCCCCGATCGCCGAGATCGTGCTGCGCGACCGCTTCGAGGCCGCGGGCCTCGGCGACCGCGTGGTCGTCGACTCGTCGGGCGTGAGCGACGAGGAGCACGGCAACCCGGTGGACCGGCGCGCCCGGCGCGTGCTCGCCGAGCACGGCTACGACACCGGGGACGGGCACCGCGCGCACCAGGTGACCGCGGCCGAGGTCACCGGCCGCGACCTGCTGCTGCCCATGACGGCCCACCACGCCCGAGCCCTGCGGCGGCTGGCCGCCCGCGCCGGGTTCGACGGGGACCGGTCCGGCCGCGGCCCGCTCGGCGACGGGCACCACGACGGCGAGGGCGGCCCGGTGATCCGGATGTACCGCACGTTCGACCCCGCCGCGCCGCAGGTCCGTCCGGGCGAGGGCGAGCACCTGCTCGACGTCGACGACCCCTGGTACGGCGACATGGAGGGCTTCGAACTGTGCCTCGCCGAGATCGAGGCCGGGGCCGACGGCGTGGTGGAGTTCGTGCGCGCCGAGCTGGAGCGGGCCGCGGCCCGGTCGGCCTGACACGCGGCCCGACGCGCCGCACGACCCGCCGCGCGACCCGCCGCACGCTCCCGACCCCGCCGCACCGCACGACCGGCGGCACGACCGGCGGATGACCGAGAACCCGACGCGGACCAGGCAGGATGCCGGTATGACTGACTTCGACGCCGACGGCTCGGTGGCCGCGACCGCCCCCGGCGGCGTGCTCCCGGTGGTCCGCCGGGTCCGCGCCGAGGAGTGGGCGGAGGTCCGGGACGTGCGCCTCGAGATGCTGCGCGATCCCGCCGCGCCCATGGCCTTCCTCGACACGTACGCGAACGCCGCCTCGCAGCCCGAGACCTACTGGCAGAACCGCACCACCGCCGCGGCCGCCGCCCAGACGGTGGTGCAGTACGTCGCCGAGGTACCCCCGGGCGGGCGCACAGGCGCCGACGCCGTCGCGGGCACGGGCACGGACGGGGCCGGGCTGCCGGGGCGCTGGGTCGGTTCGGCGACGGGGATCCTCGAGCAGCCCGGCTCCGAGGACTTCGAGGGCCAGCCCGTCGAGGTGCGCCAGGTCCACGTGGTGGGCGTGTGGCTGCACCCCGACCACCGCGGCCGCGGCGTGATCCAGCGGATGATCGACGCCGTCGTGGCGTGGGGCGTCGAGCGCGAGGTCGAGCGGGCGCGGCTCTACGTCCACGCCGACAACGCCCGCGCCCAGGGGGCCTACCGCAAGGCCGGCTTCGTGCCGTCCGGCAACGCGTTCATCGGGTCGACGGGCCGAGAGCTCGAGATGGTGCGCGCGCTGCACTGAGCCGCGCCAGCCGGGCCAGACGCACGACGCGCTCGCGGAACGCCCGCTCCGGGGACGCCGGCGGCTCGGCGGGCGGCGCCGGGGCGGGCGCGACGTAGGCGTCGAACCATCGCTGCGTCTCCCGCCAGACGACGTCGCGCACGGGCGCGGCGGACAGCGTGACGTCGTGCAGCGCACCGTCGAGGCGCACCAGCGTGACGAGCGACCCGAGGCTGGGCACGCGGCGGGCGACGCCGACGACGTCGAGCACGGAGTCGCTGGTCAGCATGTCCGGGTGCCACCGCACCCCGATCGTGGAGCGGGCGGACAGCAGCACGAGGACCGGGACGTCGATGCCGAGGCCGCGCGCCACCTGCTCGTGACCGCGGAAGACGGCGGCGAGCCACGCCGGCGTCGCGCGCCAGCCCAGGTCGGGCCGCCACGCGGCGTCGTAGTCCCACTCGCCGTCGAGGCGGGCGGAGATGGACCGCGCGTAGAACCCGAGGTCCACGTTCACCAGCCGGCTGTACGGGGCCACCGCGGCCTGCGCCCGGATGCCGGGCTCGAGCACGCGGCGGCCGACCTCGCGCGTCTGGAACTCCAGCCACGGGCTGTTGAGCACCAGGCCGTCGACGCGGCCGGGGTGCCGGCCGGCCCACAGGCTCAGCGTCAGCCCGCCGGTGGAGTGCCCCATGAGCACGAGCCGGCGCCGGTCGGCCGCGCCGGGCGCGTGGCCCATGGCGGCCAGGGCCGCCTCGAGGTCCTCGTCGTAGGTGCGCAGGCTCGTGACGAAGCCGGGCGTCTGGTGCGGCTGCAGGCTGCGGCCGTACTTGCGCAGGTCCAGGGCGTAGAACCGCACGCCCAGCCGCTCCCAGAAGTCGGCGACGTGGGTCTGGAAGAAGTAGTCGATCCAGCCGTGCACGTAGAGCACGTCGACGCCGCGGTCCGGGGCGGCGCCGGCGTGCCCGCCCGCGGCGCGCCCGGCGTCGCCGCCCGTCGCGGGCGTGCGCTGCGCACGCCGCACGAGGGTCGCGACCACGGGGCCCTCGTCGTCGGGCGCCAGCGGGAGGGTGAGCCGCTCGAAGCCGGGCAGCACGTCGGGCTCCCACGTCCCCGGGGTCTCGGAGGAGGCGCCGGCGGCACCGCCGGGCGTGCCGCCGCCCGCGCCGTCGGCCGCCCCCGCGGCCGTCTCGATCCCCACGGCCCGACCGTACCCCCGGCGCAGGCTCCCGGCTCAGGCTCCCCGCTCAGAGCTCCTGGCTCGGGCTCGCGGCTCCGGGGCCGCTGACCTCGCTCGCGCCGCTGTGGCCGGGCTCCTGCCGGGCCAGCGTCAGGTGCCCGCCGAGGTACCCGCTGGCGGCCAGGACGCCGCCGCCGGCCAGCGCCGTGAGCACGCCCAGCCCGGTGCGGCCCTTGCGGCGCAGGAACCACGACGTCGCGTACAGCGAGCCGGCGACACCGTTCAGCGTGGCGTGCACGGCGCCGAGCCGGCTCGACTTCTGGTCCTTGAGGCCCGACCAGTCGGCCATGCCGGTCAGCGCGGTGGGCACGACCAGCAGCACGCCCGCGCCGACGAGCTTGCGCGCGGCGTCGGCGTGCTTGCGCGCCCCGGTGAGGTCGAGCACCGTCGCGCTGACCCACACGCCGATCGGCAGGTCGGTCATGATCGGATGCAGGGCGTGCCCGAGCGACCGCCCGCGCATCTCCTGCAGCAGGCGCCCGCCCGGCAGCACCGCCTCGGCGGCCTTGCGGAGCGCGCCGACCAGCGGGTCCAGCCCGGCGCTGTCCTCGAGCTCCTGGGTCGCGCGGGCCGCGGGCGACGCCGGCATGGTTTCCACCGTCATGGTGTCCTCCTCAGTGTTCGGAACCGGTTGGGGACGGGCTGTCGGCCCAGGTCGGCCGAGGTGCGGGTGCCGAGGGTCACGTGGCCTCGCACACCCCGTGCCGGTCGCGCGGGCGCAGCCAGCGGTAGCCGTGGGCGGCCAGGCGCGCGACCGGGCGCCGCTGGCCGTCGACCGTCGCCGTCGCGCCGCCGACCTGGCCGTACGGCTGGTCCGCGAGCACGTCGACGAACGGAGCGTCGGCGGTGTCGACCCCGAGGGCCACCTCGAGGTCCTCGTCGGCGAGGTTGGCGAGCATGAGCACCCACGAGCCCTCGTGCGCGTAGCGCAGCGCCAGCACCGGGTGCGCCGACCCGCCGGAGGCGAGCCGTACGTCCACGGGCTCGGGCGTGACGGTGCCGGTCTCCCGCAGCCCCAGACGCGCCCGGATCATCTGCCCCACCTTGGTGAGCAGGCTGTCGGGCTGCACCATCTGCTCGTAGGCGTTGACCCGCCGGTGCCCGAACGGCCCCTCGCTGATCACCGGCGCCACGAGCCGGTCCGCCGGGGCGGTCGAGAACCCGGCGTTGGGGCCGTCGGTCCACTGCATGGGCGTGCGCACGGCCTCGCGCTCGGGCAGGGAGAGGTCGTCGCCCATCCCGATCTCGTCGCCGTAGCGCAGCACGGGCGGCCCGGGCAGCGAGAACAGCACCGCGTGCGCGAGCGCGATCCGCCGCACGTCGCCGTCGAGCATCGGGGCCAGCCGGCGGCGGATGCCGCGGCCGTACGCCTGCTCCCGCTCCGTGCGGGCGAAGGCCTTGAGCACGTCGTCGCGCTCGACGTCGGTGAGCTGCTCGAGGTCGAGCTCGTCGTGGTTGCGCAGCCACTGCGCGTACGCGCCGTGCCGCGGCGGCTGCGGGTGCCGGTGGAGGGCGTCGACCAGCGGCCGCGCGTCGTCGCGGGCCAGCGCCAGGAACAGGTGGTTGTTGAGGTAGAAGTCGAGCAGCATCGTCATGCCGTCGCCGTCGCCCGTGTCGCGGGTGCCGAAGTAGTCGGCGTACTCCTGCGGCTCGACGTCGACCTCGCCCAGCAGCACGGCGTCCCGCCCGTGCCGGTCGGCCACCTGGCGCATCTCGCGCACCAGCCACTGCCCGCCGTCGGACGGGTCGGCCGCGCGGGCCCGCTCGACCATGTGCGGCACGGCGTCCACCCGGAACCCCGAGACGCCCATGCGCAGCCAGAACGTCATGATCCGCCACAGCTCGTCGCGCACCCGCGGGTTGTCCAGCGCCAGGTCCGGCTCGAACGAGTAGAACGAGTGCCGGTAGAACTGCTGCGCCTCCTCGTCCCACGTCCACACGCCGTCCTCGACGTCCGGGAACATCGGCTCGACGCCGGTCTCGACCGGCTCGTCGGACCAGACGTAGTAGTCGCGGTAGGGGCTCTTGCGGCTCGAGCGCGCCTCCTGGAACCAGCGGTGCTGGTCGGAGGTGTGCTGGCAGACGAGGTCGAGCAGCACGTGCAGGCCCAGGTCGTCGGCCGCCTCGAGCATCCGGGCCACGTCGGCGAGGTCGCCCAGCCGCGGGTCGACGGCGAGGTGGTCCGCGACGTCGTACCCGCCGTCGCGGAACGGCGAGGCGTAGAACGGCAGCAGCCACACGGCGGTGGCGCCCAGCCCGCGCAGGTAGTCGAGACGCCGGGTCAGGCCCCGCACGTCGCCCCAGCCGTCCCCGTCCGAGTCGTGGAACATCCGGACGTCGGCCTGGTAGACGACGGCGTGGCGGTACCAGGACGTCACGAGGTCTCCTGCCGTTCGCGGTAGTCGAAGCCGGTGGGGTCGATGCCGCGCTCCCGCAGCAGCGCGTCGAGCTTGGCCTCGGTGCGCTCCTCGCCCTCGCGGGACTGCGAGGACCCCCAGAAGTAGAAGAGAGCCAGGCCCGCGGCCTGCCAGACGAGCTGGAGGAACTCCGACTGCCAGTTCTCGAAGGTCGAGGAAAGGAACTGCGGGAAGAACTCCGACCAGGAGAACGCCGAGCCGTGCTCTGCGGCGTCGTTCGCCACGGTGATCGCCTGGAACACGAACTGGCCCGCCCACGCGAACAGGAACAGCGCCCCTGTGACGAGGCCGAACGAGTAGGCCCGGTGGAACGGCGGCTTGGACCTCCGCTCGTCCGGAGCGTTGACGCTCATGCTGCTGCACCTCCCCTGGTCGTGGGCCCGGTACGCGGCTCGAGCCCCTCGCGCCCCGAGGGGGCGACGTCACGACGCTAGGGCGGCCCGTCGGCGCTCGCAGCGCTTCGTCACCGCTGGTGGGAGTGGCTCACACGGCGCGGAACAGGTCCGGGGTCGCCAGGACGTCCACGGCGAGCCCCGGCACGGCCTCGCGCAGCAGCGCGGCGACGGCGGCGCTCGCGGCCTGCTCGGAGGGCACGTGCCCCACCACGACGAGCCCGGCCGCCACGCCCGCCGCGACGGCGTCGGCCGCGTACTCGCCCGTCTCCCACTCGTGGCACTCGCCCACGACGGCGACGTCGACGTCCGGGCGGCGCAGCAGGGCACGGTTGCGGGCCGCGCCGCGGAACCCGAGGTCGAGGCCGACGCGGCGGACGACGGCGTCCGGGTCGCCGAGGAACCGCAGCGCGGTGGCCCCGAGGCGCTCGGCGACGTGACGGGCGAGCTCCCCGAGCGTCGTCGCCCCCACCGTGGCGAGCGCCAGGCCGTCGGCCGCCGCCGCGGGGTCCAGGCGCCAGCCGAGCGCGTCGGCGGTGGCCGCGTCGACGCCGTCGGGACGCCGGTCGTGCCAGCGGTCGTGCAGGTGCGCGACGACGAGCCCGTGCTCGGCGACGAACGCGCGCTTGGCCGCCCAGACCGGGTCGCGCTCCGCCTCGAGCGCGTCCCGGGCGCCGTCGGCGTGGTCGAAGTAGAGCGGCTCGTGGGTGATCACGAGCCGGGCGCCGGCGTCGACGGCGCGGCGCAGCACGTCGAGGGTGGCCATCGTGGTCACCGCGGCCCGGGCGACCGGCGTCGCCGGGTCGCCGTCGAGGATGCCGTCCACGGTCGTGGGCCGGGCGGGCACGCCGGTGGCGGCCAGCAGGCGGTCGACGACGTCGGCGGCGGTCGGCGGGGGAGCGGCGTCGGTCATGCCGCCACACCGTAGGGCCCCGGCACCGGGCGTGCCGCGGCGGCCCGCCGGTCGTCAGGCCCGGCGCCACCAGCGGCGGCGCGCGCGCTCGCGCTGCCCGCGGCCGTCCGCTCCCGCCCGCCGCCCCTCGGCCTCCGCCGCGGCGGCGCGCTCGGCGGCGGACGGCGGCACGGGCAGCCCCGTCGCGCGGCGGCGCCCGCGCCACCGGCGCACCTCCTCGTCGACGTCGCGCACCGGCGTCACCACGGGCGGGCCGCCCGTGAGCTGGCGGCGGGCGTCGATCACGCGGGCGTTGAAGTCCTCGACGACGCGGCGCACGCCCTCCTCCGAGAACTCACGGTCGAGCGTCTCGTCCATGCGGCGGTGCTCCTCGCGCAGCTGCGCCGCGGGCAGCACGCCGGTGATCTGCTCGCGCTCCACCAGCCCCTTGAGCCACCAGTCGGGGTCGTAGGAGCCCTTGAGCCCGGGGATCGGCTTGCCGGCCAGCGGCAGGTCGTCGAACTCGCCGCGGCGGATCGCCTGGTCCACCACGGTGTCCACCCAGCGGGCGCGCTCGTCGGCGCGGACCCGGCGCACCGGCGGCGTCGACTCCGCGCCGGCGTCCTCCCCGGCGGCCGCCCGCTCGGCGCGCTCGCGCTCGAGCTCCCGCTCCACGCGGTAGCGGGCGGCGCCCAGCAGCGGGTCGCGCCGCTGGACGGGCTCGTCCTCGGGCTCGCCGGAGCCCGGCCGGTGGCCCGGTCGGTCGGCGGGTCGGTCGGCCGGTCGGTCGGCGGGTCGGTCGGCCGGTCGCTCGCTGGTGGCCATGCCTCCACGCTACGAGCGACCGTGGCGGCTGTCAGCGCGTGCGGACGCCGGGGCTGCCGGACCGGCCCGCGAGGGAGAGGGGTCGGACCTGGCGGTCGGCTTAGATGGGTCCATGAAGGTCTCGCAGCGCTCGCACGTGCCGCCGTTCGCGGTCATGGACGTCCTGGCCGCAGCCAACCAGCGCCGGGCCCTCGGCCACGACGTGCTCAACCTCTGCGCGGGCGAGCCCGCGACCGGAGCCTCCGACGTGGTGCGCGACCGCGCCGTGGAGGTGCTGCGCTCGGGGGACCTCGGCTACACCGAGGCGCTGGGCGTCCCGGCGCTGCGCCGGGAGATCGCCGGGCACTACCGGCGCTGGTACGGCGTCGAGGTGGACCCGGCCCGCGTCGCGGTGACCACCGGCTCGAGCGGCGGGTTCGTGCTGGCGTTCCTCGCCTCGTTCGACGTCGGCGACCGCGTGGCGCTCGCCCGGCCGGGCTACCCCGCGTACAAGAACATCCTCGCGGCCCTCGGCTGCGAGGTCGTCGAGCTCGACTGCGGCCCCGAGACGCGCTACCAGCCGACGGTGTCCCAGCTCATGGAGGCCTACTACGGCGGCGGCCTCGACGGGCTCGTCGTGGCCAGCCCCGCGAACCCGACCGGCACGATGATCACCCCCGCCGAGCTCGACGCCGTCGCCCGATGGTGCGGGGACCATGACGTGCGTCTGATCAGCGACGAGATCTACCACGGCATCGCCTACAGCGACGACGTACAACAGACCACCGCCGCGGTGTACGCCGATCAGGGCGCCGTCGTCGTCAACTCCTTCTCGAAGTACTGGGCCATGACCGGCTGGCGCCTGGGGTGGCTGGTGCTGCCCGAGGAGCTGGTGGGCCCCGTGGACGCGCTGGCGGGCAACGTGGCGCTCTCCCCGCCGGCCCTGGCGCAGCACGCCGGGGTCGCCGCGTTCACGCCCGAGGGCTACGCGTCCTCCGCCGAGAACGTGGCGCGGTACGCCACGAGCCGCGCCGCCCTGCTCGAGCGGGCCGACGAGCTCGGCTGGCGCCCCGTCGCGCCCGCCGACGGCGCGTTCTACCTCTACGGCGACATCAGCGGGACCGGCCTCGACTCGGAGACGTACTGCGCCCGCCTCCTGGCCGAGGCGGACGTCGCGCTGACGCCGGGCACGGACTTCGACGGCGTGCACGGCCGGGACTGGGTGCGGCTGAGCTTCGCGGCCGCCCCCGAGACGGTGGCGCGCGCGGTGGACCGCATCGTCGCCTGGCAGGCGACGCTGTGACCGCGGGCGGTGCCGCGGCCCGACCGCTGACCCTCGTCACGGGCGGCACCCGCGGGATCGGCGCCGCCGTCGCACTGCGGCTGGCCGCCGCGGGCCACGACCTCGTGCTCGGGTACGCCGCGGACGACGACGCGGCGGCCGCGACGGCCGCCGCCGTCGCCCGGCACGGCGCGGCGTGCGCGCTCGTGCGGGCCGACGTGACCACGGACGACGGCGTGGCGGACCTGTTCGCCCGCGCGGCGGAGGCCGGCCGGCTCACCGGCGTGGTCAACAACGCGGGCGCCACGCTGCACGTGGGTCCGCTCGCCGAGACGCCCGCCCACGTCGTGCGCCGGGTCGTCGACCTCAACCTCACCGCCGCGGTGCTCGTGGCGCGGGCCGCCGTGCGCGCCCTGAGCACCGCACGCGGCGGCGCGGGGGGCGTGCTGGTCAACGTCTCGTCGGCGGCGGCCACGACCGGGGCGCCGGGCGAGTACGTGCACTACGCGGCGGCCAAGGCGGGCGTCGACGCGCTGACCCGCGGGCTCGCGCTCGAGGTCGCGGGCGAGGGCGTCCGCGTGGTCGGCGTCGCGCCCGGGACGGTGGACACCGGCATCCACGCGGGGGCCGGGGACCCGGGCCGCGCCGCGCGGGTGGCCGCCGCGCACCCGATGGGGCGCGTCGGCACGCCGCAGGACGTGGCCGACGCCGTCGCCTTCCTGCTCTCCGACGCCGCGGCCTACGTCGCCGGCACGACGCTGCGCGTGGCCGGCGGGCGCTGAGGCGCCGCCGCGCGCCACCACGGCGCCACCACCGCACCGGAGGCCGCCCGTTGACCGCGTCGTCACCGCCGTGGTCGACTGCCGTCCGGTCACGGCAGCGAGGGAGCTGAGATGGCGGACGCGGTCGAGGGTGAGCGCCGGGCGGCGACGACGGGCGGTGGGGCCACCGAGCCCCCGCCGACCGAGCCGGCGCCGTCGGTGACCGAGCGGTATCCCGGCCTGGCCGACCGCGTGCTGTTCGGCGCGGCCTACTACGCCGAGTACCAGCCCGTCCCGCGCCTCGAGCAGGACCTCGACCTCATGCGCGACGCCGGCTTCAGCGTCATCCGCGTCGGCGAGTCGGTGTGGTCGACGTGGGAGCCCGAGGACGGACGGTTCGACCTGGACTGGCTGCAGCCCGTGCTCGACGGCGCGCACGAGCGCGGCATCCGCGTCGTGCTCGGCACGCCCACCTACGCGGCGCCGCCGTGGCTGGCCCGCCTCTACCCGGAGATCAACGTCCACCGCCGCACCGGCCGGCCGATGGGCTGGGGCGCCCGGCAGGAGATCGACTACTCCCACCCGGCGTTCCTCTTCCACGCCGAGCGCGTGGTGCGCCGCGTCGTCGAGCGCTACGCCGGTCACCCCGCCGTCGTCGGCTTCCAGGTCGACAACGAGCCCGGGAACGAGATCTTCTTCAACCCGCAGGTGTTCCAGCGCTTCGTCGACCACCTGCGCCGCACCTACGGCGACGTCGAGACCATCAACCGCGAGTGGGGCCTGACCTACTGGTCGCACCGGCTGTCCACGTGGGCGGACCTGTGGACGCCCGACGCGAACGCCCAGCCGCAGTACGCGCTGGCGTGGCGGAGGTTCCAGGCCACGCTGACCACCGACTTCATCGGCTGGCAGGCCGACGTCGTGCGCGAGCACGCCCGCGCCGACCAGTTCGTCACCACCTGCTTCGCCTACGAGCGCCCCACGCTCCAGGACGAGGCCGTGGCCGCGCGCCTCGACGTCACCAGCGGCAACGCCTACTACCGGATGCAGGACCACCTGGCCCTGCCTGCGGCGGACGACGCGCCTCAGCACTGGATGACGCACGGGACGTGGTCGCTGTATGCGACGGCGGACCGGATGTACGCCTCGCGCCAGGAGCCGTTCCTGGTCACGGAGACCGACGCGACGGCGATCGGCTCGCCGTGGCAGAACGAGCCGGCGTACGACGGCCAGTGGCGCCAGGCGGCGTGGGCGCTGGTCTCGCGCGGCGCCACGATGATCGAGTACTGGCACTGGCACACGCTGCACTACGGCACCGAGACGTACTGGGGCGGGGTGCTGCCGCACAGCCTCGAGCCCGGCCGGGTCTACCGGCAGGTGGCCGAGCTCGGGGCCGAGCTGGCCGCGGCGGGCGACCGCGTCGCCGGCCTCACCCCGGACCACGACGTCACCGTGGTGTGGGACAACGCCTCGAAGTGGGCGCTGCAGGAGTTCCCCGCCTACGGCGGCGGCGCCGGGCCCCACGAGCGCGCCTTCCAGACCACCGTGGACGCCTACCTGCGCGGGGCCTTCGAGGCGGGACTGTCGTCCCGCATCGTCCACGCCGGCGGCCTCGCGGCGCGGGACCCCGCGGCGTTCGCCGTGCAGCACCCGGTGCTCGTCGCGGCGGCGCTGACCATCCTCGACGACGCGACCCTGGCCTGGCTGCGGCGGTACGCCGAGGCGGGCGGCCACCTGGTGGTCGGGGTGCGGACGGGCTACGAGGACCACGAGGCGCGGGCGCGGCTCGAGCGCAAGCCCGCGCACCTGGCCGCGGCCGCCGGCACCTGGTACGACGAGTTCTCGACGGTCGACGCGCCGGTCCCGGTGCGCGGGAGCGCGGCCCTCGCGCTGCCCGACGACGCCGCGGGGCGGTGGTGGGTCGACGGGCTGCAGCCCGACGGCTCCGAGGTGCTCGCCGGCTACGACCACCCGCACTTCGGGAGGTTCGCCGCGGTGACGACCCGCGCCGCCGGCAGCGGCCGGGTCACGATGGTCGGCACGGTGCCCTCGCCCGGCCTCGCCGCCGCGGTGCTGGGCTGGGCCACGGGCGCTGCGGCGGTCGGGGCCGCCGACGGCGGCGCGTGGCGGCCGCAGGCGGACACCCAGACGGTGACCGGCGCGCGCAACCGCCACGGGGAGCGGCTGCGGTTCGTGCACAACTGGTCGTGGACGCCGTCGACGTTCGCGCTGCCCGAGGCGGCGGCGGACGTGACGGGGGAGCGGGCCTGGTCCGCGGGCGACGTCGTCGAGCTGGGGCCGTGGGACGTGCGCGTGCTCGTGGTGACGGAGCCGCCGCGGTCCTGACGCCGCCCCGCCGTGGCCCCGCCGTGGCCCCGCCGGGGTCGCGGGCAGGTACCGGGCAGGTCCCGAACAGTTCCTGGGCGGGGTCCGGGCGGTCCGGAGCCTGCCTCAGCCGGCCATGAGCTGCGGGTCCTCCGGCGGCGACGGTGCCGCCAGGAAGCCCGTGATCTCCTCCGGGGACGGGAACGCCGTCAGTCCCGGCCGGCTGAACCACTGCACGAGCCACGCGGCGAGGTCGCGCACCGGGACGTTCGCGAGGTTCGACGCGTGCCGCAGGTGCTGGAACGCCTTCTCGGCGTCCACGCTGAACGCCACCATGAGCACGCCCTTGGCCTGCTCGATGGCCGCGCGCCGCTCGGCCGACGCGCGGATCGACCGCGTCGCCTCGCGCTGCGCGACCTCCTTCTGCGCCTCGGTGACGTCGATGAAGTAGCCGACCAGCTCGCAGACGTCGCCGGACTCCGGGTCGCGGCGCCCCTGACCGGTCACGGCGATCGTCCGGACGGTGCCCTGCGCGTCGAAGATGCGGTGGACGGAGCTGAACGCCTCGCCCGTCCGCGCGGCGTCGTGCAGGATCCCGTCCACGCGCGCCCGGTCGTCCGGGTGCTTGTGGGAGAGCATCAGCTCGGTGGTCGGCAGGATCTCGCCCGGCTTGAAGCCGTGCATCGTGTAGACCTCGTCCGACCAGGCCCACTTCCCGCTCGCGAGGTCCAGGCGGTAGCGGCCGACCGGCGGGCGCGTGCCCGCGCCCAGCGCGGCCTCGAGCGCTTGGTCGAAGGGCGCACTGTCGGTCATGTCGTCTCCCTGGGGAAGGGGGCGTGGAGGCCGTGGGCTCGACCTCCGGTGCGGGCGGAGCCGGTCGCGACGCGCCGACCCGGCGCGGCTGATCGCGAACGGAACATTAAGGTCACTTCCCCAGGTCGGCACGTCGAACACATGTCGCCCCAGGAGAACAGGTCCGCCCCGATTCCGCGATCCGAACGACGTGGTCGGCCGCCCGGCCCCCGTGCGAGCCCGGCCGCGCCTGCCTACGTTGACGGGCACGGACCGCCCGCCGGTCCGTGTCCCATGCCACCGACACGCGCGGAGGTCGCTCCATGTCCCAGCAGTCCGATTCCGCAGGTTTCCCCGCCCAGCAGCAGGAGCCCCCGGGCCTCACCGAGCCCATGACGCCCCAGCCGGACCACGGCGAGTCCAGCTACGAGGGCTCCGGCAAGCTCACCGGGTACCGCGCCCTGATCACGGGCGGCGACTCCGGCATCGGCCGCGCCGTGGCCATCGCGTTCGCCCGCGAGGGTGCCGACGTCGCGATCGGCTACCTGCCCGACGAGCAGCAGGACGCCGAGGAGACGGCGCGCTGGGTCGAGGAGGCCGGCCGCAAGGCCGTGCTGCTGCCCGGCGACATCCGCGAGGAGTCGACGGCCCGCGAGCTCGTCGACCGCGCCGCCGACGAGCTCGGCGGCCTCGACGTCCTCGTCAACAACGCCGGCTTCCAGTACGCGCGGCGCCAGTCGATCGCGGACATCACCAGCGAGGAGCTGGACCGCACCTTCAAGACGAACCTGTACGCGCTGTTCTGGATCACCCAGCAGGCGCTGACCCACATCGGCGAGGGCGGGTCGATCATCAACAACGCCTCGATCCAGGCCTACGAGCCGTCCACGACGCTGCTCGACTACGCCTCGACCAAGGCAGCCATCACCAACTTCACGGTGAACCTCGCCGCGGAGGTCGGCGAGCGCGGCATCCGGGTCAACGCCGTGGCGCCCGGCCCCATCTGGACGCCGCTGCAGCCGGCCACCCAGGTGACGGAGAAGATCGAGAAGTTCGGTTCGGACACGCCGCTCGGCCGCGCCGGCCAGCCGGCCGAGCTCGCGCCGGCGTTCGTGTTCCTCGCCTCGAACGTCACGGCCTCGTACGTCTCGGGCACGGTGCTCGGGGTGACGGGCGGCAAGCCGGTCTTCTGACCGCCCTCGCCGGCGACGCCGGCCGGACGCCGGCCGGACGCCGGCCGGACGACCATGCACCACGCACCACGGCGGCGGCCCCGCGCGGCGGGACCGCCGCCGTCGTGCGTGCCCCCACCCGTGGTGGTGCGATGAGCGGACCGCCGGCGGGGACGGCGGGCAGGGGGCGGAGGAACGAGGAGACGGAGGGCGGCGATGACGACGACGGACGAGGACTCGGGACGTGCGGGCAGCGAGGTGCCCGTGAGCCGGCGTCCCACCGGGCCGGACGGGCTGCCGGAGGTGCAGACCCTCGAGGAGCTGGCGGAGCTGGCGCGCAGCCGGACCCCGCTGTACGTGCGGTTCAGCAGCGGTCCGAAGGTGGACGCGTCCGGCCGCAGCATGGACCACGAGTCGGGCTGCGAGCTGCCCGGGCTCTCGGCGAACCCGCTCGACCCGGAGCCGTGGTTCGACCGGCCCGCCGAGCACTGGGTGGCCCGGCAGGTCGTGCAGTACGCGCACCTGCGCCAGGACGACCGCTTCGCGTGGGTGCTCACGGGCGAGGTCGTGGGCCGCGGCCCCGACTGCGAGCCGCTCATCGGCGACGTGCAGCCGGTGGCCGTGATCCCGGACCACGTGGTCCGCGCGGCGCGCGACCTCTACGAGGAGGTCTTCGACGTCAGCGACGACGGCTCCTGAGCGGCGCCGGCGGCCGGCGCCGGCGTCAGCGCCGCGCGTCGGCCGTGCTGGGCGTGACGTCGGGGGCCGGCACCGGCAGCGCCGTCACGCCGAGCCGGTCGGTGAGGTAGAGGAAGGCCTCGGCGTACGGGTTGCCGTCCACCCGGCGGCGCACCTCGGACCAGTCCACCTGCTCGCGCAGCGCCCGCACGATCGGCAGCAGCAGGCTGAAGTTGCAGTCGTGCTCCGCCAGCGCGCGCATCTTGGACGCGACGATCTCCGTGGCGTGCAGCACGGGCATGCGCACGGCGAGCACCTCGACGGTGTCCGCCGCCGCGAGCAGCCGCTCGCCCACCGGCTCCCCGCCGAGGACGTAGATGACGTCGACGAGCGCGCCGTGGTGGTAGGCCTTGAACAGCCAGTCCTCCGCCGGCTCGCGCAGCTCGAGGCCGGCGTCGGCGAGGGCCTGGCGCGCGCGCTCGGCGTCCTCGGGACGGACGATGAAGTCCACGTCGTGGTGCGGCTCCGGACCGCCGCGGGCGAAGGCGGCGTACCCGCCGCACAGGGCGTACGGCACACCGGCCTCCCGCAGCGCCACGGCGCTCAGGCGCACCGCGTCGCGCAGGTCGTCGCGCTGGTCCTCGGTCAGCAGGGTCATGCGTTCTCCTCCATCGCCTCATGCTGCCCCGGATGCCCGGAGCTCGCGCGCCGCTCGGCGCGCCCCGCCGGGGGTCGCGGGAGGCCGTCGCGGCGCCCGGACCAGGCGCTTCGGTCTCCCGGCCGGACCGGGTGCGACCCCCGGCCGCCCGGCCCACAATCGTGCGGGTGACGGATCCTCGGCGCGGCGGGCTGCGGCTCGCGACGTTCAACATCCTGCACGGCCGGTCGCTGTCCGACGGCGAGGTGGACGTCGGCCGGTTCGCCGACGCCGTCGCCGGCCTCGACGCCGACGTGCTGGCGCTGCAGGAGGTGGACCGCGACCAGCCGCGCTCGACGGGCGCCGACCTCACGGCCGTCGCCGCGGAGGCCATGGGCGCGGCCGACCACCGGTTCGCCGCCACTCTCCGGGGCGAGCCCGGCGTCTGGACGCGTGCCACCGGCGACCGCCAGCCGGGCGCCGCCGAGTACGGCATCGCGATCGTGAGCCGCTACCCCGTGCTGCGGTGGCGCAAGATGGCGCTGCCCGCGCTGCCGGTCCGCTGGCCGCTGATGCTCAAGGACAAGCCGCCGATCCTGGTCAAGGACGAGCCGCGCGCGGCGCTCGCGGCCCTGGTCGACGTGCCGGGCGGGCCGCTGACGGTGGTCTCCACCCACCTGACGTTCCTGCCCGGCTGGAACGCGGTGCAGCTGCGCCGGCTGTGGTGGTCGTGCCGCGCGCTGACCCGGCCGATGGTGGTGATGGGCGACCTCAACCTGCGCGGCGCGCTGCCGTCCCGGCTCACGGGCTGGCGGCCGCTGGCCCAGGACCCTACGTTCCCGCTCGAGGAGCCGCGCCACCAGATCGACCACGTCCTCGGCAGCGGCGACGTGCACGCCGTCGCGCCGGGCGGGGCGGTGCACACCGGGACGTCGGACCACCGCGCGCTCGTGGCGGACGTCGCCTGCGGCCGGGGCCCGGCCCGGTCCGGCCGCCTGGGCGTGGCCCGCGGCGCGCGCGAGGCGGCCGCGTGATCCGGCTCGTCACCTTCAACGTCCAGCACGGGCGCGGCGACGACGGCGCCACGGACGCCGACCGGCTCGCGCGCGCCGTGGCCGCGCTGGACGCCGACGTCGTGGCGCTGCAGGAGGTCGACCGGGGGCAGGCCCGCTCCGGGGGCGCCGACCTGGCCCGCGCGGTCGCCGAGGCGGTCGGGGCGCACGACCACCGGTACGTCCCCGCCCTGGCCGGGCCGGTGGGTGCGTCACCGCTGGTCGCCGCGCGGGCCGCCGCCGGCCCGGGCCGCCGGGCCCGGCCGGCCGCCGTCGTGCGCGCCCTGCTCGGTGCCGGCGGTGCCGGCAGCGCCCCCGGTGCGGGGACGCGGCGGGCGCGCGGCGACGAGCCCCCCGAGGTGCCCGCATACGGCATCGCCCTGCTGTCCCGGCACCCGGTGCGCGCGTGGCACCGGGTGCGCCTGCCGGTGGGCACGCCCTGGCTCCTCGGCCGCGTGCGGCTCGGGCCGGACGAGCCACGGGCTGCCGTCGCCGCCGTCGTCGAGACGCCGCAGGGACCGCTCACGGTGGTGAACACCCACCTGTCCTCGTGGCGGCGGTGGAACCGGGTGCAGCTGCGGTGGCTGGCGCGCCGGCTGCGGGGCGCGCCGCGCCCGCTCGTGCTGCTCGGCGACCTCAACATCCCCGGCGACCTGCCCGCGCAGCGCACCGGGTGGCGCGACGTGGTCACGGCGCCGACGTTCCCCCGGCGCCGTCCCCGCAGCACCATCGACCACGTGCTGCTCGACGGCGCCGTGCGCGCGACCGGGCCGGCGCGCGCGGTGGACCTCGGGCTCAGCGACCACCTCGCCGTCGTCGTCGACCTCGAGGTCGGTCCCGACCTCGAGCGCGAGCCGGAGCGCTGACCTCCGCGCTCAGGCCCAGGGGTCGAGGACCACCTTGATGCAGCCGTCGTCCTTGTGCTGGAACATCCGGTAGGCCTCGGGCGCCTGCTCCAGCGGCAGGCGGTGCGTGCGCAGGTCGAGCACGCCGAGCGGGTCGGCCGGGTCGGTCACCAGGGGCAGGATCTCGTCGCTCCAGCGGCGCACGTTCGCCTGCCCCATCCGCAGCGTGAGCTGCTTGTCGAACAGCTGCAGGAGCGGCAGCGGGTCCTTGGCGCCGCCGTAGACGCCGGACAGCACCACGGTGCCGCCCCGGCGCGCGACGTCGATCGCCGTGTACAGCGCCGCGAGCCGGTCCGTGGCGGCGCGCTCGGCGAGCGGCGCGGCGACGGCGTCCGGCAGGAACCCCACCGCCTTCTGCGACATCTCGGCGAAGGGGGAGCCGTGCGCCTCCATGCCGACGGCGTCGACGACGGCGTCCGCGCCGCGCCCGTCGGTCACCGAGCGGATCGCGTCGGCGACGTCGCCGTCGCCGGCGTGCGAGGCGTCGAGCACCTCGACGCCGTGGCGGGCCGCCATGGTGAGCCGCTCGGGCACCAGGTCGACGCCGACGACGCGGCCCGCGCCGCGGTGCAGCGCGATCCGGGCGACCATCTGTCCGATCGGGCCCAGGCCGAGCACGGCCAGGGTGCCGCCGGCGGGCACCTCGGCGTGCGCCACGGCCTGCCACGCGGTGGGCAGCACGTCCGAGAGGTACAGGTACCGCTCGTCGGGCTCGCCGTCGTCGGGCACCACGATCGGCCCGTACTGCGCCTGCGGCACCCGCAGGAACTGGGCCTGGCCGCCCGGCACCGAGCCGTACAGGCGGGTGTAGCCGAACAGCGCGCCGCCCTTGCCGTGCGCGTGCACCTGGGTGGTCTCGCACTGGGACTGCAGCCCGTGGGTGCACATCCAGCAGCGGCCGCAGGAGATGTTGAAGGGCACGACGACGCGGTCGCCGACGCGCAGGCGGCCGGCCGCCTCGGGCCCGACCTCCTCGACGACGCCCATGGCCTCGTGGCCGATGACGTCGCCGGCGTCCATGAACATGCCCAGGACGCCGTACAGGTGCAGGTCGGACCCGCAGATCGCGGTCGACGTGACGCGGACGACGGCGTCGGTGGGCTCGACGATCCGCGGGTCGGGGACGTCCTCGACGGTGACTGTCTGGCGCTTGCGCCAGGTGAGAGCTCGCACGCCGTGTGCTCCTTCGGTGCGGGAGGTGCGGGGAGGTGCTCGAGGGCTCGGGGCGTCAGCCCTTGGAGCCCGTGGTGGAGATGCCCTGGACGAAGTACCGCTGCCCGGCGAAGAACAGCAGGATCATGGGCACCGTGGTGATCACCGAGGCGGTGACCACGACCTCCCACTGGGACTCGCCGCCGGGGCCGAACTGGTCGACGACGGCCTTGAGCCCGCGCGGGACCGTGAACGTGGAGCTGTCCTGGAGGTAGACCAGGGGGCGCATGAGGTCGGTCCACGACGCCTGCGCCTCGAAGAGGAACGTCAGCACCAGCGCGGGCCGGCACAGCGGCACGGCGATCCGCCAGAACAGCGTCCACTCGCTCGCGCCGTCGAGGCGGGCGGCCTCGAACGGCTCGCGCGGCAGGCCCAGGAAGAACTGCCGCAGCAGGAAGACGTAGAAGGCGCTCGCGAACAGGTTGCCCGCCCACAGCGGCACGTGGGTGCCGACCAGCCCGAGCTGGTTCCAGATGAGGAAGGTGGGGATCAGCGTCACCGCGCCCGGCAGCATCATCGTGGCCAGGACCAGGCCGAACAAGGGCCCGCGGGCGCGGAACCGGTAGTGCGCGAAGCCCCACGCCACCAGGGCGCTGGTGACCGTGGCCGCGGTGGCCGCCAGCGCGGTCACCACCAGCGTGTTGCCCAGCCACAGCGCCAGCGGCGCCGACTCCCACACCGTCAGGTAGTTCTGCAGCGTGGGGTTCGCCGGGACGAGCCGGTTGTCGAAGACCTCCGCGCGCGGCTTGAACGACGCCGACAGCAGCCACACCAGGGGGTAGACGAACACCACGGCCAGCGCCACGAGCGCCGTGACGACGCCGGCGCGCAGCCAGCGCCGGCGGCGCCGGCCGTCCCCGCGCGCCGGGCGGGGCGGCGGCATCGTCGCGCTCGCCGCGGCGGCCGGCACCGCCGTCGTGCCTGCGACCGGTGCGCTCATCGCTCGTCCCTTCCGACGCTCATCGCTGGTCCCCCTCGTAGTAGACGAGCCTGCGCGAGACGAGCAGCTGCACGGCCGTCACCAGCATGATGACGACGAAGAGCAGCCACGCCAGGGCCGAGGCGTAGCCCATGTGCAGCTCCTCGAACCCCTCGCGGAACAGGTAGATGACGTAGAACAGCGCCGCGTCGTTGGAGTACGTCGAGTTGCCTGCCCCGAAGAAGGCGGAGTAGGCCTCGGTGAACATCTGGAACGCCGCGATCGTGTTCACCACGGTGACGAAGAACAGCGCGCCGCTGATCATCGGCAGCGTGACGGTGCGGGTGCGGCGCCACCAGCCCGCGCCGTCGACGCGGGCGGCGTCGTACAGGTCCTTCGGCACGTCCTGCAGGGCGGCCAGCAGGATGACCACGGCCGACCCGACGCCCCACAGGCTCACCAGCGCCAGGCCCGGCTTGATCCACACCGGGTCGGTGGTCCAGCTCGGCCCGTCGATGCCGAAGACGCCGAGCACCTTGTTGACCAGGCCGTACTGGCCGTTGAAGAGCATCAGCAGCAGCACGCCGACCGCGACCGGCGGCGTCATCTTGGGCACGAAGAACGCCGTGCGGAAGAAGCCCTTGGCGCGCCCGGCCTGGTGCAGCAGCAGCGCGAGCGCCAGGGCCACGACGACGTACAGGGGCACCTGCAGCACCGTGTACTGCAGCGTGTTCCACAGGGCGAGGCGCACCTGCGGGTCCTCGGCCATGCGGCGGTAGTTCTCGAGGCCCACGAACGTGGGGTCGTTCAGCACGTCGTAGTCGGTCAGCGACAGGTAGAAGCTGTAGAGGATCGGCCACGCGGTGAAGACCAGGAACCCGATGGCCCACGGGCTGATGAACGCCAGGCCGGCGTTGCGCTCGTGGCGGGCGCGCGCGGTGAGGCGCCGGGCCCGCGGCCGCGCCGGCGCGGCGGTGCCGGGGACCCCCGGCACCGCCGTGCGCGGGAGGGTGCTCACTGCGCGTCCTGGCCGGCCGATCCGTCGGCCTGCCGGTCGTCCCACTTCTGCCAGGCCTCGTCGAGCGCCGCCTGCGCCTCCTGCTGCGCCTGGGCCAGCGCCTCCGCGGGCTCCTCCTGGCCGTTGAGGACACGGTTGACCGCGTCCTGCCACGCCTGCTCGAACTCGTTGTCGGCCGGGTTGGCCGGCAGCGCGAACGCGTGGTCGTTGGCGGCGTAGACGGCGTCGATGGCGTCCGCCCACGGCTGCGGCGCGTCCGCGGGCACGAGCTCGGAGCGGATCTGCGCGTCGGCCTCCTCGTTGCCGGTCAGCACGCCGGTGAACACCAGGCCGTCGGCCGCGCGGGCGTCCGCGCGGGCCTGGGCCGCCGCCATCCACGCGTCGGTCTCGGTCATGCGGGCGGCGTACGCGCAGGCCGCGGCCGGGTCGTCCGCGTCGGCCGGGACGGCCCAGGCGGAACCGGTGGCGAAGGAGAGCACCTCGCCGTCCGTGCCGCGGAACGGCCCGAACGCCATCGGCGCGTCCGGCGAGCTCTCGTTGAGCACGTTGACGTACCACTGCTCCATGGGCATCGCGCCCAGCGTCCCGGTCGCGAACTGGTTGCCGGCACCGAAGAAGTCCGCCGAGTCGCGGTAGGTCTTGACCGCCGGGAAGCCGCCCTGGGCGTCGTAGACCGCCACGGCCTTCTCGAGCGCGGCGACCACCTCGGGGTCGTCGAGCTGCGCGGTGCGCCCGTCGGCGGACAGCAGGTCGGCGCCGCGGCCCTTGGCCCACAGCGGCAGGAACTCCGGCAGCTTCGAGTCGAAGCCGATCACCGAGAGGCTGCCGCCGTCGCTGCGGGTCATCGCCTCGGCGGCCGCCAGCGCCGCGTCGGGGTCGGAGCCGTCCACCGCCGAGATGTCGAGGCCCGCGCCGGCGAGCAGGTCGGCGTTGGCCATGGTGACCTGGATCTGGTTGAACTCCGGGATCCCGTACACCTCGCCGTCGAACGTCACCTGCGCCAGGGCGGAGTCGACGTACGCGTCGGTGTCGATGCCCTGGGCCTCGATGCAGGCCGACAGCGGCAGGATCGCGCCGCGCGAGGCGAAGGTGCCGATCTGGGTGCGCTCGGCGTAGATCAGGTCCGGCGGGTTGCCCGACGCCGCGGCGGACAGGAACGCCTGCGGGTCGAGCGCCCCCTCGGAGAGCCTGACGTCGATGCCCAGCGCCTCGACGGCGCGGTCGTGGCGCACCTTGCCGACCTCGTCGCCGGTGCCGAACCCCATGACGTCGAGCGAGCTGCCCGGGGAAGGGGTAGCACTGAAGTCGACGTCGGCGGCCTGTCCGTCGCCGCCCGTGCCGGTGGCGCAGGCGCCGAGCAGCAGGGCGACGGCGGCGGCGCTCGCGGCCGCCGTGGCGGCGGTGCGGGGACGACCGGGGTGTTGGCGCAGGTGAACGGGCACGACGACCTCCTCGTGACACAGGTCGGTGCGTGAGGCGACCGACGACCGGCTCACCTTGCGGCACGCCGTCCGATTCCGCACGAGAAGTGCTCCCGGCGTGCGAGCGGGGCAGGACCGGTGCATCATTCGTCGCCAGCCCGGGCCCACCCTCCCGGGCACGATCGGAGGGAGGGGCCCGCGTGGTCGACGAGCAGGTGGCCGGCGCCCGGCCGGGGGACGACCACGGACGTCCCGAGACGCCGGCGCAGCGCTCCGACCGGAACTGGGTCGAGCTGCTGCAGGAGCTGCGCGTGATGCAGACCGGCGTGCAGATCCTCACGGGCTTCCTGCTGACGCTGCCCTTCCAGCCGCGGTTCGCGGACCTCACCGACTACCAGCGCACGCTGTACCTGGTGCTGGTGGTCCTGGCGGCGTCGACGACGGGCCTCGCCGTCGGGCCCGTGTCGATGCACCGGGCGCTGTTCCGCCGGCACCTCAAGCGCGAGCTCGTCACGGCCGCCGACCGGATGACGCGGGCCGCGCTCGTGCTGCTCGCGCTCGTGGTCGCCGGGACCACGAGCCTGGTGTTCGACGTCGTGGTCGGCCACGACGCGGGCCTGGTGGTGGGCGCCTCGGTGATCGTGGTGCTCGCGGTGCTGTGGCTGGTGGTGCCGGTCGCGGTCCGCCGGCGCGGCTGACGCCGCCGTCGGTCAGGCGGCGAGCTCGAACGCGCGCGGCTCGGCGGCGCGGCGCCGGGCCGCGCGCTCGCGCACGATGGTCGTCAGCGCCTGCAGGCCGATGACGATCCAGGCCACGTTGGCGGCGGCCGAGGGCCAGACGCCGTTCGCGGCCGCGACGAGGAACATCAGCACCGCGCCGGCGAGGTTGGTGATCTGGAACGCGAGGGAGCCTGCGCCCCAGCGGCCCTTGCTGACCATGCCGTAGGCGACGATGCCGGCGACGGCGCCGACCCAGCCGAGGACGGTGATGAGAGTGACGAGCGACACGGTGGTCTCCGGGCACGACGGAGGCGCGCGAGAGCGCGCCCGGGGAGGGCAGAGGGGTGGGTTCGCGCCGATGGAGCCCCTGGGCCGTGCTGCTCGTGCTGCTTGCGGGCGGTCGTGGCGCGCCCTCATGAAACACCACGAATGTGGTTCAGCGCAATCGAACGTTCCTGCACCGGACAGTTAGGATCGCTGCATGCCCACGGACCCTCGTCGACTGTCGTTCCTCCTCGCCGTCCACCGCGCCGGAGGCGTGCTGGCGGCGGCCGAGCTGCTGCACGTCACGCCGTCCGCCGTGTCGCAGCAGATCGCCCGGCTGGAGGCCGAGGAGGGCTTCCCGGTGCTCGACCGCGGGCCGCGCGGCGTGACCCTCACGCCGGCCGGCCGGGTGCTCGCCGAGACGGCCGAGCGCATCGAGGCGGAGCTGGTCGAGGCCCACCAGGCGATCGCCGCCCTGGGCGAGGGCGTCAGCGGGACCGTCACGATCGGGTCGTTCCAGACGGCGATCCGCGCCGTCGTCGCGCCGGCGCTCGGCGAGCTCGCCGAGCGCTACCCGGCCGTCGAGATCTCGGTGAACGAGCACGAGCCGGCGGAGGCGCTGCGGATGCTGCGCGCCGGGGACGTCGACCTCGTCGTCCTCGAGCGGGACTCGGACGTGGACGCCCCGGCGCCGCGCGGCTCGCACGACGTGCCGCTGCTCGACGAGCCGTGGCGGCTCATCGTGCCGGCCGGGCAGCCGGCGCCCGAGCGCGTGGACGACCTGGCCGACGCCACGTTCGTGGCGGGCGAGCCCGGCACCGCGTCGGACCGCGCCCTGCAGCGCCTCGCCCGCACCCTGGGCACCACCTTCACCACGCGCCACTCGTTCTACGACTTCGACACCGCGATCGCGCTGGTGGCCGCCGGCCAGGGGGTCGCGATGATCCCGGCCCTCGCGATCGAGGCCGACTCGGCCGACGGCGTGCAGGTGGTGCGCCTCGCCGGGCTCGGCTCGCGGCGCCTCATGCTGCGCCACCGCGCCACGCGGCACGAGCCCGGGCCCGCCGTGCGCGCCGTCGTCGACACGATGGTGGAGATCGCCCAGCGCCTCGAGCTCGCCTGACCGGCCCGCGCCGGCCGGGCCTGCCGCCGGGGCCGCGTCGTTAGGCTCGCCGCATGGACGTCGCAGTGCTCGGTGCCACCGGGGACGTCGGCCGGCAGGTGTGCACGCAGCTCATCGCCGGCGGGCTGCTCACCCCCACCTCCCGGCTGCAGCTCGTGGGGCGCCCCGGCGGCAGCTCCGCCAGCGCCGCCTACGGGCTGCGGGCCGACCTCGTCGACGCGTTCGACGAGCGCGCCCCGCTGATCGACGTCGCGCTCTCGCCCGACGACGTCGTGGCGGACGTCGTCGTCGCCACCGCGGGGCGCACGGCGCCCGCCCGGCCCGGCGCCGACGGCGACCGCTCCGCCCTGGCCGCCGACAACCTCGAGGTGTTCCGCTCCTACGCGCGGGCGCTGGCCGCGCACGGCTCGGGCAAGGAGGTGGTCATCGTCGTGACCAACCCGGTCGAGCTCGGCGTCGCGGTGATGGCCGACGCCCTCGGCCGGCACCGGGTCATCGGCATGGGCGCCTGGCTCGACACGCTGCGCTTCCGCCGCGAGATCGCCGTCTCGCTCGGGCTGCGACGCCACCGCGTGGGCGGGTTCGCCGCCGGGGAGCACGGCGTCCGGGCGGTGCCGCTGTGGTCCACCGTGCGCGTCGCGGGGCTCGACGCCGCCGAGCGCCGCGCCGCCGTCGCGCACCTGCGCCGCGACCGCTCCCTCGACGTGCTGCCGCAGGAGGTCGCGGACGCCAAGCGGCTGCTCGACGAGGTGGCGGTGCGCGACGTCGGCGAGGCGTTCACGCTGGTGGACGCCATGCCGGCGGACCTGCGGGTCATCACGCGGCCGTGGATGACGCACCAGTCCGGCGCGAAGACGGCGGCCGCGACGGCCGCGGCCACGGTGGACCTGGTGCGCACGCTGCTCGACGGGCGCGACATCGTCGTGGCCGGGCAGGTGGCGCTCGACGGCGAGGTGGACCTGCCCGGGCACGTGCTCGGCGTCCCGGTGATCCTCGGCCCCGAGGGCTGGTCGCGCGTGGTGCTCGACCCGCTCGAGGAGGACGAGCGCCGGCTGCTCGCCGCGTCGGGGCAGGGGATCGACGCGATGCTCGAGCGGCTGGGCGTGCGTCCGGCGGCGGGCGCCGACCCCGTCGTCGGCGAGGCCGCCGCCACGCCGCCGGACCTGCGCCCGGGCGCCGAGCCGCGGTGGGAGGTGGCCGTGGAGCTGCACGCCGCCGACGAGGTGGGCACGGTGGCGATGCTGACCGGGGTGTTCGCCTCGCGCGGCGTGAGCGTCGAGTCGCTGGCGACGTCGACGGTCCCGCCCGCGGTGCCCGCGGCCACGGCGGTGGTGACGCCGCCGGCCGACGCGCCCGGCCGGGCGGGCGCCGTGGTGCTCACGTTCCGCGCCGGGGCGCGCCGGGCGCGGGAGATCGCCCGCACGCTCGAGCGGCTCGCGGCGGTGCGCCGGATCGTGGTGCGCGAGGCCGACGCCGCCTGACCGGGTCCTAGAGCGGGCCGTCCGGGTGGATGCTGCGCGTCTCCTGCCGCGCGCCGCGGCGGGGCAGCCAGTCGCGGACGTAGACCTTGGGCAGCACCTTGGCGGCGGCCAGCACCACGTAGACGAGGGTGTTGATGGCCACGAACGTGGCGAGGACGGCGAAGCCCTGGGAGTGCAGCACGCTCACGGGCAGCAGCACGCCGGCGGGGACGGACTGGATCAACTCAGGCTCCTGCGGGGAGAGGCTCGGGGATGGGCTCGAGGACGGGCTCGGGCGCGGTCCGGGCGCGGGGTGCGTGCTGCACGTGGTTCCACGTGGTCTGCCGGCCGAGCGTGATGTCGACGACCGAGCGCAGGTACACGAGGTTGAGGAACATGTCGAAGAGCAGCTCCGGCAGCACGGTCACGGCCAGCAGCCGCGCCCGCCACCCGCCGCGCCAGACGGTGACGACCCGCTCGAGGGCGAAGACGCCGCCCAGGCCGAGCCAGAACGGGTACCAGACCCACTGGTCGATGGCGAGCATCGTGATGACGACGAGCGCGAAGTACGACGCGAGCGCCACCCCGCCGTACCCGAGGCCGAACTGCTGCGCCCAGTACCGGAAGGTGGAGGGCGTCAGGCCGTAGGCGCCGATGTTCTCCAGCGCCCCGCGCTGCCAGCGCAGGCGCTGGGCCCACAGGGCGCGCCAGGTCGGCATGAGCTCGGTGACGACGGTGCACTCCGACGGCGAGACCATGAGCGCGCCGAGGGACTTCAGCGCGATGGTCAGCTCGTTGTCCTCGGTGAGCGCCGCGGTGTCGTAGACGTCGCCCGGCGTGCCGGGCAGGGCCCGGCCGCGGGCGGCGGCGACGGCGCGCAGGGCGCGCGGGCGGAACACGGTGGCGGTGCCCGTCAGCACGAACACCCGCCCGCGCCGCCGGGCGATTCCCCGCCCGTAGCGGGTGTACTCGTTGCGCTGCAGGAGCCCCAGCAGGCCGTGGCCGGGCTCGCCGTAGAAGACGCCGCCCACGGCCATGAGCGCGCGGTCCTCCGTCATGCGCCGCACGGCCGCCGCGAGGAAGCCGGCGTCCATCGTGGTGTCGGCGTCCATGACGAGCACGGCGTCGTTGTCGCCGAGCTCCGGCAGCAGCCGCCGCAGCACCTGGTTCAGCGCGCCGGCCTTCTTCTGGGTGTTGCCCACGGTCTCGTGCACCTCGGCGCCGTGGGCGCGGGCGACGGCGGCGGTGTCGTCGGTGCAGTTGTCGGCCACGACGACGACGCGCTGCGGCGCCGGCTGCTGCTCCCGCAGGCTGCGCAGCGTCTCCGGCAGGATCGCCGCCTCGTCGTGCGCGGGGATCACGACCGTGACCGTCACCGGCCCGGCCCAGACCCCGCGCGTCTTCTCCATCACCGTGCGTGCCGCCAGGGGACGGCTGCGGTCCCGGCGGGAGGTGCGCGCCCGCGTCACCGCGCGGTTCTCGACGACCGCGACGAAGGCCGCCGCGAGGAGCGCGACGGCGACCGCGGTCACCGCCACGGCGAGCGACGGGGCCTGGGTGTCGTACAGGACCCGCCACACGCCCAGCAGGACGCGGGAGGCGAGGGGGTCGCCGTGCTGCTCCGCGGACGGGGCGACGACGAACCACAGCAGCAGCGCGGCCGCCACGACGAGCAGCAGCAGGACGACGCCGACGACGCGCGGCAGGGCCCGGGAGAGGTCGCTGCGCCAGGTGGGGCCGGGCTCGGGCGCGGTCACGAGGCGCTCCGGGGCTCGGTCCCCGCGGCGCGGGCCTCCCGCTTGGCGCGGTACATCGTGGCGTCGGCGCGGGCCAGCAGCGCGTCGGCCGTCTCCTCGCCCCGCGTGACGGCGATGCCGACGCTGACCGACGGGCGCACCCGGTGCCCGGCGACGGCCAGGTCGCCGGTCACCGTGGCCGTCACCCGGTCGGCGACGGCCTGCGCGGTCTCCTCGTCCGCCCCGGGGCACAGCACCACGAACTCGTCGCCGCCGAGGCGCGCCACCAGGTCCGACGGACGCACGGCGCGGCGCAGGCGGGCGGCGACGGCGCTCAGGACGGTGTCGCCGGCCAGGTGCCCGAGGGAGTCGTTGACGTCCTTGAACCGGTCGAGGTCGATCAGCAGGACGGCCAGCGGCCCGTGGCCGGCACGGACGCGCCCGACCTCGTGCACGAGGCGGCGCTCCAGCGACCTGCGGTTGGCCACGCCCGTGACGGCGTCGCTCATCGCCTCGCGGCGCAGCCGGGCCTCGTGACGCTGCTGGGCGGTCACGTCCTGCACCCACACGACGTAGCGCGGCGCCTGGGCGTCCGCGGTGACGACGGTCCGCACGCACACCGAGGTGCCGTCGTGGCGCTCGAGCCACCGCGGGCTGCCCCAGGCCGCGTCGCCGGCATCCTGGACGGTGGTGTCGTCGGCGAGGAGGACCGCGGCGTCGGCGCCGGCGACCTCGTCGAGGGAGAGGGCCAGGACGCGCGCGCCGGCGGGGTTGGCGCGCAGGACGCGGCCGGACCGGTCCAGGACGAGCAGCCCGACGGGCAGCTGTGCGGCGGCCGCGACGAGCGTCGCATGCCCGTCGTCGGCGTCGCGGGCGCCTCGGCGCCGCTGCGGCAGAGTGGTCATGTTCTTCGGTCCTCGCTCCGGGCGCACCCGGCGGCGCCCCCCACGACCGGCAAGACCGTCCGGCCGGGATTTCATGACGGAGGCGCTGCGTGCGCTGCGTCACGCGGCCGCGCGCGAGCGTGATCCGCGCGACATCCCGGGCGGGTACACTCGCGCCCACAACGCAACACACGCCGCTCGAACCATGACGGGAGAGCCCTGCGGACGCCCTCGCGGCGGCCGCAGGCGCCGAAGGAGCAAACCCTCCCCGGGAATCTCTCAGGCCCACGTACCGTCACGGCGAGGCAACTCTGGAAAGCGGTCCGACCGTCGCCCGCGGGCGGCGGACGGGCCCACCGACGGTGCAAGCCGGCGCGCCCCGTCACCGCCCCACCCGCCACGGCGCCGGGGGCGGCACACAGGCGGACCGGCCAAACTCTCAGGTCGACCCCGCGGCCACGGGCCGGGCAGGGGTCCGATGACAGAGCGGGGAGGGACAGCAGTCGTCCCCGCCGTCCGACGGCCCTCACTGACCGGAGCCCTCCTGTGAACAGCGCAGCGAGCACGACCGTCCACTCTCCCGCGCCGACGTCGGCGTCGTACGACCCCGACGTGTTCGCGGCCCGCCACCTGGGCCCGCGCGGCCGCGAGGTGCGCACGATGCTCGACGAGCTCGGCTACGACTCGCTCGACGCCCTGGTCGACGCCGCCGTCCCGGCCGCCATCCGCACCGCCCGCCCGCTGGACCTGCCGGCCGCCCGCACGGAGGCCGAGGTGCTCGACCACCTGCGCGCCGTCGCGGCGAAGAACCAGGTCAAGCGGCAGATGATCGGCCTCGGCTACTACGGCACGCACACCCCGCCGGTGATCCGCCGCAACGTGCTGGAGTCGCCCGCCTGGTACACGGCCTACACGCCGTACCAGCCGGAGATCTCCCAGGGCCGGCTCGAGGCGCTGCTCAACTTCCAGCAGGCGGTGGAGGACCTCACCGGCCTGGAGATCGCGGGCGCCTCGCTGCTCGACGAGGCCACGGCCGTCGCCGAGGCGGTCGCGCTCATGTGGCGCGCCTCGCGGGCGAAGGCCGGCTACGTGGTGCTCGACGCCGACCTGTTCCCCCAGACGCTGGCCGTGACCCGCGGGCGCGCGGAGGCGATCGGCCTGCCCGTGGTGGTGGCGCCGCTCGACGGCGGGCTCGCCGCCGGCCTCGAGGCGGCCGCCGCGCAGGGTGCGCTGCCCGCGGGCGACCTCGTCGGCGTCGTGCTGCAGCAGACCGGCGCCTCCGGCCGCGTGCTCGACGCCCGCGGCGTGGTCGTCGAGGCCAAGGAGCGCGGTGCGCTGGTCACCATGGCCACCGACCTGCTGGCCCTGACGCTGCTGGTCTCGCCGGGCGAGCTGGGCGCCGACGTCGCGGTCGGCTCCGCGCAGCGGTTCGGCGTCCCGCTGTTCTACGGCGGCCCGCACGCGGCCTACATGGCGGTCCGCAAGGGCCTCGAGCGGCAGCTGCCGGGCCGCCTCGTGGGCGTGTCGGTCGACGCCGACGGCGCCCCGGGCCTGCGGCTCGCCCTGGCGACCCGCGAGCAGCACATCCGCCGGGAGAAGGCGACGTCGAACATCTGCACCGCGCAGGCGCTGCTGGCGATCGTGGCCTCGATGTACGCCGTCTACCACGGCCCCGACGGCCTGACGGCGATCGCCCGGCGCGTGCACGCCCGCGCCGTCGCGGTGGCCGAGGGGCTGCGCGCCGCGGGCGTCGAGGTGGCGCACGACGTCTTCTTCGACACCGTCCGCGCCGTGGTGCCGGGTCGCGCCGCCGCCGTCGTCGCGGCCGCCGCGGCGGCGGGCTACAACCTGTACGCGGCGGACGCCGACCACGTCCAGGTCGCCTGCGACGAGACCACGACGGAGGCCGACGTCGCGGCGGTCCTCGCCGCCTTCAGCGCCGCGCCGGTGCACGAGGGTGCGGACGTGGACTTCGCGCGCGCGGGAGTCAACCCCGAAGTGGAGGGCGCCCTGGCGCCCGTGAACGCTCCGGCGCGCGCGAAGTCCACGTCCGTAGCCGGCCTGCCCCTCGCCGTCCGCCGCACCACGGCGTTCCTCGAGCACCCGATCTTCCACTCCCACCGCTCCGAGACCTCGATGCTGCGCTACCTGCGCCGCCTCGCGGACAAGGACCTGGCGCTGGACCGCACGATGATCCCGCTGGGCTCCTGCACGATGAAGCTCAACGCGACCGCGGAGATGGAGGCCATCAGCTGGCCGCAGTTCGCGGACCTGCACCCGTACGTGCCCGCCGAGCAGGCGCTGGGCTACGCCGAGCTGGTCTCCACGCTGGAGGCGCAGCTCGCGGAGATCACGGGCTACGCCGCCGTCTCGGTGCAGCCGAACGCGGGCTCGCAGGGCGAGTTCGCAGGCCTGCTGGCGATCCGCGGCTACCACCGCGCGCGGGGCGAGGCGCACCGTGACATCGTGCTCATCCCGGCGTCGGCGCACGGCACCAACGCGGCGTCGGCGGCGCTGGCGGGCATGCGCGTGGTGGTCGTGGCGACGGCGGAGGACGGCTCCATCGAGCTCGCCGACCTGCGCGCCAGGCTCGCGGAGCACGGCGCCCAGGTGGCGGCGATCATGATCACGTACCCCTCGACGCACGGCGTGTACGAGGAGCACGTGCGCGAGGTGTGCGACCTGGTGCACGAGGCCGGCGGCCAGGTGTACATCGACGGCGCGAACCTCAACGCGCTGGTCGGCCTCGCGCGGCCGGGCGAGCTGGGCGGCGACGTCTCGCACCTCAACCTGCACAAGACGTTCTGCATCCCGCACGGCGGCGGCGGCCCCGGCGTGGGCCCGGTCGCGGTGGCCGCGCACCTGGTGCCGTTCCTCCCGGGCGACCCGACGCCCGGGGCGGAGGAGGCCGCCGGCGCCCCGGTCAGCGCGGCGCCGCACGGCTCGGCGGGCATCCTGCCGATCTCCTACGCCTACGTCGCGCTGATGGGCCCGGACGGGCTCACCGAGGCGACCAAGACGGCGGTGCTGGTGGCCAACTACGTCGCGGCGCGCCTGCGCGACCACTTCCCGACCCTGTACACCGGCCCGAACGGCCTGGTGGCGCACGAGTGCATCCTCGACCTGCGCCCCGTCACCGCGGCCACCGGCGTCACGGCGGAGGACGTGGCCAAGCGGCTCATCGACTACGGCTTCCACGCCCCGACGCTGTCGTTCCCCGTCGCCGGCACGCTGATGGTGGAGCCCACCGAGAGCGAGGACCTCGCCGAGCTGGACCGGTTCGTCGACGCGATGATCGCCATCAAGGCCGAGATCGACCGGGTCGCGGCGGGGGAGTGGGCGGTGGCCGACTCGCCGCTGCGGAACGCACCGCACACCGCCGCGGCGGTGACCGCCGACGCGTGGGACCACCCCTACCCGCGCGAGCTGGCCGCCTTCCCGGTGCCGGGGCTGCGGGCCGCGAAGTACTGGTCGCCGGTGCGCCGCATCGACGGCGCGCAGGGCGACCGCAACCTGGTGTGCGCCTGCCCGCCGGTCGAGTCCTACGCCTGACGCCACGCCCATCCCCGCCGCGCCCCGCCTCCCGAAGGAGCCTCGATGACCGAGGACGTGACCACCGACCCCGCCGCCGCCCCGGCGAGCACCCCGACGACGGACCGGACGACGCCGCTGCACGAGGAGCACCTTGCCCTCGGCGCGTCCATGACCGGGTTCGGCGGCTGGCTCATGCCGCTGCGCTACACCTCCGACCTCGCCGAGCACCGGGCGGTGCGCGAGGCGGCCGGGCTGTTCGACCTGTCCCACATGGGGGAGATCGAGCTGGCCGGCCCGGGCGCCGCCGCGGCGCTCGACCACGCCCTGGTGGGCAGCGCCACGGCGATCGCCGTCGGCCGCGCCAAGTACTCGATGATCTGCGCCGAGGACGGCTCGGTCCTCGACGACCTCATCGTCTACCGGTTGGCCGACGAGCGGTTCCTCGTCGTGGCCAACGCGGGCAACGCGGAGCTCGTCGCCCGCGAGCTGCGCGAGCGCGCCGCCGGCTTCGACACCGTCGTCGCCGACCGCAGCGCCGAGACGGCGCTGGTGGCGGTCCAGGGCCCGCGTGCGGAGGACATCGTCGCCGCGCTCGCCGCGCTCGCCGCGCCCGAGGACGTCGAGGCGGTCCGCGCCCTGCGCTACTACGCCGCCGTCGCCGTCACGGTCGCCGGGGTCCGCGCGCTCGCGGCCCGCACCGGGTACACCGGCGAGGACGGGTTCGAGCTGTTCGTCGCCGCCGAGGACGCCGTCACGCTGTGGCGGGCGGCGCTCGCGGAGGGCGCCGGTCACGGGATGATCCCCGCCGGGCTCTCGGCGCGCGACTCCCTGCGCCTCGAGGCCGGGATGCCGCTGTACGGGCACGAGCTCGACACCACCACGACGCCGTACGAGGCCGGCCTCGGCCGCGTCGTGCGGCTCGACAAGACCGACGCCGACGGGAACCCCGTCGAGTTCGTCGGCCGGGCCGCCCTGGCGGCGCGGCAGGCCAGCGCCCCCGCCCGCGTGCTCGTCGGCCTGCGCGGCACCGGCCGCCGCCCCGCGCGCGCCGGGCACGCCGTCGTGCTGCCGGGCGACGGCGGCGCACCGGGTCACCGGGTCGGCACCGTGACGTCGGGCGCGCCCTCGCCCACGCTCGGGTACCCGGTCGCGATGGCGTACGTGACCCCGGAGCTCTCCGCCGAGGGCACCGAGCTCGCCGTCGACGTGCGCGGCCGCGCCGAGCCGTTCGTCGTCGTGCCGCTGCCGTTCTACAAGCGCGGCTGAGCCCCGATCCGCCGCACCACCGACCCCCAGCACCCCCGTCAGCACCAGCACCGACCGAGGAGCCTCCATGGCCGACTTCCCCGCCAACCTGCAGTACTCCCGCGAGCACGAGTGGGTCGACGACTCGACCCCGGCGGTCGTGGGCATCACCTCCGTGGCCGCCGACGCGCTGGGCGACGTCGTCTACCTCGAGCTGCCCGAGGTGGGCGCCACGATCGAGGCGGGCTCCGTCGTCGGCGAGATCGAGTCCACCAAGTCCGTCTCCGAGCTGTACTCGCCGGTGTCCGGCACCGTGGTCGAGGTCAACCAGACCGCCGTCGACGACCCGGCGCTGGTGAACTCCGACCCGTTCGGCACGGGCTGGCTGTTCAAGGTGGAGGTCACCGGCACCGGCGAGCTGCTCGACGCCGAGGGCTACGCCGCCTTCGCCGGCTGACGCACCGCCGACGACGGTCGTCGTCACCCGTCCGGCCGGAGCGCCGGGGTCCCGAGGGCCCCGGCGCTCCGTCGTCCCGCAGCGCGCTGACCTGCGCCTTCGCCTCGCGGGTGAAGTCGTGCCGTGATGACGGGTGAAAAAGTTGGCAGAACCGCGTCATGATCACGCGGCCGACGCCTCTCTAGTGGTAGAGCCGGCACCCCTGCTGCCGGCCGGCTGCACAGGAGGACGCCATGACCCTCATCGAGATGAACCGCCCGGCACCCGCGACGCCCGCCGCGCTGACGCGGCGTGAGCGCGTGGTGCTCGCGAACCTCGCTGAGGACGTCACCCTCGAGCAGATCGCCAACCGCCTCTTCGTCACGCGGAACACCGTCAAGTCCCAGGTCCGGAGCGTCTACCGCAAGCTCGGCGTCTCGACCCGCGCGGACGCGGTGGCGTGGGCGCGCCAGGCGGGGCTCGACTCGGCCAACTGACCCGCGCCCGACCGGCACCCGGTACGCGCCCCGACCGCGCCCGCTCGGGCGGCGCGGTGGCGCCGCGCGCGGCGCGCCCGAGTGAAACACTCGGGCGCATGACCGATTCGTCCGCCCCCGCCCTCCGCCCCCTCCCGGCGGCCGGCGCCCGCCGGCTCGTGGTCGCGGCCGCGATCGTGGACGACGTCGCCGCCCCGCGCCGCCTGCTCGCCGCGCGCCGCTCCCGCCCCGTCGAGCTCGCCGGCCGGTGGGAGTTCCCGGGCGGCAAGGTGGACCCGGGGGAGACCCCGACCGAGGCGCTGCACCGCGAGCTGCGCGAGGAGCTCGGCGTGGCCGTCGACCTCGCGCACGAGCTCCCGGGACCGGACGCCGGGGGCTGGGTCATCACCGACCGGCACGTGATGCGGTTGTGGTTCGCGGCGCTGGCCGACGGCGAGCCCGCCCCGCTCGTCGAGCACGACGAGCTGCGCTGGCTGGCCCGGGACGAGCTGTTCACGGTCGACTGGCTGGACGGCGACGTGCGGATCGTCGAGGAGCTCACGGAGCACCTCGTCGGGTGAGGCCGGCTCGCGCCGGATCGCGCGGCCCGGCTGTCGCCCGCCGCACCACGGGGTTACCGTCGTGAAGAGCCGACGACCCCGTCGGCCCCGGGTCCCGCGCCGACGCGGGTCACGGAGGGAGAGCCATGTGCTGTCCATGACCACCCCCTGGCGTCGAGCGCTCGCCGTCTGCTCCGTCCTCCTCCTCGCCCTCCTCGCGGCGTGCACGCGTACCGAGGGCGGCACGGGAGGCGGTGGCGGCGGTGACGGCGGTACGGCCGCCGAGGGCGGCTCGACGCTCCAGCGCCTCCAGGACGCCGGGTCCATCACCGTCGGCTTCGCCGGCGAGGCGCCCTACAGCTACGAGGAGGACGGCGAGCTCACCGGCGCCATCGTCGACCTCCACCGCGAGATCTTCGGCGAGCTCGGCATCGACACCCTCGACGGCGTCAGCACCGAGTTCCAGTCCCTCATCCCGGGGCTCAACGCCGACCGGTTCGACGCCGTGAGCGCCGGCATGTCGATCCTCCCGGAGCGCTGCGAGCAGGCCTCGTTCAGCGAGCCGGAGTTCATGTACACCACCGCGTTCCTGGTGCCCGAAGGGAACCCGGACAACCTCACCGACATGCAGTCCGCCGCCGACGCCGGGATCACGCTGGCCACGGTCAGCGGCGCCATCGAGACCTCGTACGCCGAGCAGCTCGGCATCGAGAACCTCCAGGTCGCCACGCCGCAGGACGGGCTCGACGCCGTCGTGGCCGAGCGCGCGGACGCCCTGGCCCTCACCGGCATCTCCCTGAACAGCCTCGCGCAGGCCGCGGACGCGCCGGTCGAGGTGACCGAGTCGTTCGTCGCGGTGATCGACGGCGTGCCGCAGATCGGCGCCGGCGGCACGGTGTTCCGCACCGCGGACACCGACCTGCGCGACGCCTACAACGAGAAGCTGGCCGAGATCGTCGGGGACGAGCAGCGGTACCTGGAGATCATGGGCCCGTACGGGTTCACCGAGGCGGAGCGGCCGGTGGAGGGGCTGACCACCGAGGCGCTGTGCTCCGGCAACCTCGAGGAGCTGGCCACCGAGCTCGCCCCGCAGCTCGGCCTCGACCCCTGACGGGCCGTGTCCGAGAACCTGCAGGCCCTCGTCGGCGCGCTGCCGCAGCTCGCCGAGGGCGTGGTGGTCACGCTGCAGCTCACGCTCGGCGGCGCGGTGCTCGCGTTCGTGCTCGCCGTGGCGCTGGGCCTGGCGGCCCGTGCCCGGTCGCTGTGGCTGCGCACGCCCACCCGCGTGGTGGTCGAGTTCTTCCGCGGCACGTCGCTGGTGGTGCAGCTGTTCTGGCTGTTCTACGTGCTGCCGGTGTTCGGCTTCCGGCTGGAGTCGATGGCCGTGGGCGTCGTCGCCCTCGGCCTCAACTACGGTGCCTACGGCTCCGAGGTGGTGCGCGGGTCCGTCAACGCGGTGCCGGCGGGGCAGTGGGAGGCCGCGAGGGCGTTGAACCTCAGCCCGGCCCACCGCGTGCGCCGGGTGATCTTCCCCCAGGCGTGGGCGCTGATGATCCCGCTGCTGACCAACCTGCTCATCCAGCTGCTCAAGGGCTCCGCGCTGGCCACGTACATCCTGCTGCACGACGTGAACTTCGAGATCGGGCAGCTGCGCCGCACCACGCAGGACACCTTCTTCAGCTACACGGTCGGCCTGCTCGTCTACTTCGCGCTGGCCTACCTCCTCACGCTCGGCATGAACGCCCTCGAGGTGCGTGCCAAGCGCCGCATCGGCGTGGGCCCGAGCCTGCGGGAGGTCGTGCGGCTGGCACCGGTGCCCACGACGGCGAGGGCAGGTGCGGCGTGAACGGCGGGCTCTGGAGCTGGCAGGAGGCCGCTGCGGCGCTGCCGCCCATCCTCGCGGGCTTCCGCGTCACCCTGGTGGCGACGGTCGTCGGCATGGTCGTCGCGGCGGCCCTCGGGCTGGTGATCGCCCTGGTGCGCCGCTCGGGCGGCCGCTGGGTGACCGTGCCGGTCGGCGTGTTCGTCGAGCTCGTGCGCTCCACGCCCCTGCTGGTGCAGCTCGTGTTCGTCTACCTCATGCTGCCGACGGTGCCGGCGCTCGTCATCGGCTGCGGCGTTCTGGGCGTGCACTACGCCACGTACCTGTCCGAGGTGTACCGCGCCGGGATCGAGGCGGTGCCGCGCGGGCAGTGGGAGGCGGCCACGGCGCTCGACCTGCCGCGCGCGCGGGTCTGGCGCGCCGTCGTGCTGCCGCAGGCGGTCCGCAACACCCTGCCGGGCCTGGGCAACTACGCGATCTCGATGTTCAAGGAGACGCCGTTCCTGTTCGCCATCTCCGTCGTGGAGATGTTCACCGCGGCGCAGCAGTACGGCGCCGCCACCTTCGACTACACCGAGGCCCTGACCATGGTCGGGCTGATCTTCCTCGCGGTGAGCTACCCCACCTCGCTGCTGGTGCGCCGGATGGAGAACCGCCTTGCCTGAGCCGAACGCCCCCACCCCGACCGGCCCCGTCCCGGCGGGCGCGCCGGCCATCCAGTTCCTCGACGTCGTCAAGCGCTTCGGGCCTACCACGGTGCTCGACGGGCTGACCTTCTCCGTCGCGAGGGGGGAGCGGGTGGCCCTCATCGGGCCGTCCGGGTCCGGGAAGACGACGATCCTGCGGCTGCTCATGACGCTCGAGGAGGCTGACGGCGGCCTGCTCCTCATCGACGGCGACCCGTACACGCACGAGATCCGCGACGGTCGGCGCGTGCCGATCCCGGAGAAGCGGCGGCGGCAGGTGCGCCGCCGTGTCGGCATGGTGTTCCAGCAGTTCAACCTGTTCCCGAACATGACGGTGCTCGGCAACATCGTCGAGGCGCCGGTCCATGCGCTCGGGCTGTCGCGAGAGGAGGCCGTCGCGCGGGCCGACAGGCTGCTCGAGCAGGTGGGCATGTCGGCCAAGCGGGACGCGCGCCCCGCTGCCCTGTCCGGCGGGCAGCAGCAGCGCGTGGCGATCGCCCGGGCGCTCGCGATGGACCCGGAGATCCTGCTGCTCGACGAGGTCACCTCGGCCCTCGACCCCGAGCTCGTGGTCGACGTGCTGGAGGTGCTGCGTGCGCTGGCCGAGACCACGGACCTGACGATGCTGATCGTCACGCACGAGATGCAGTTCGCGCGGGACGTGTCGCACCGGGTGCTGATGTTCGACCGGGGCCGCATCGTCGAGGAGGGCGACCCGGAGACGATGTTCACGGCGCCGACGCACGCGCGGACCCAGGCGTTCCTCAAGGCCGTGCTCGGCTGAGGCGGCGGGCGGTGCGGGGACGGGCCGCGCGGTCCGCGCACCGCCGGGCCTGGTGTGAGGCAGGAACTTTCCTGTAGCGTCACGAACGCGAAAGTCAGTGACAACGAGGTCGCCACCTTCCGTTCATGCCGCCGTCCGCCGGGGGACACCCGCGTCCACCAGGCTCACGGCGACGCGCAGGTCGTCCCCAGCCGTCACCCCGCGCCCGCTCACGCCGCCCGGAGGCACCGATGCCGAGTCCGACCCCCGCCGCACCTGCCCCCGCGGTGCCGCCGCCCGCCGTGCCGTCCGCGCCGCACCGCGCGCTCGCCGTCGTCGCCGCGGCCCTCGGCCTGCTCGCGACCCCGGCGCTCGTGGCGCCCGCGGCGGCCGCGCCCGCCGCGCCGTCGACCGCGACGACCGCGACGGCCGCCACGGGCGACGCCGTCGCCGACCTCGCGCTGGACGACGACGGTGCCGCGATCGTCACGCGGCGCGACGAGCGGCTCGTCGCGCCCGGGCTCGAGCTCACCCGGTTCGCGCGCACCTCGGCCGACGGGTGGCTCACCGGCGAGGTGCTCGTGGCCCGCCTCGACGGGCAGGGCGGGCCACGCTTCGGGTACGTGGGCGCGCCGGACGTCGCGGGCACCGCCACCGTGACCGAGATGGCCCGCGAGCGAGGCGCGGTCGCCGCCGTCAACGGCGACTTCTTCGACATCAACGGCTCGGGCGCGCCCATCGGTACCGCCGTCGACGGTGGCACGCTGCTGAAGTCAGCCGACCCCGGGCGCGAGAAGTCCGTGGTCTTCGACCCCGCGGGCGTGGGTCGCCTCGCCGAGCTCTTCCTGGAGGGCCGCGCCACGCTGACGCCGGCCGACGGGCCGGCGCGGGAGCTCGCGATCGCCGGGCTCAACGCCACGGCGCTGCCGGCGGCGGGCGTCGCCGTCTACGACGCGCGCTGGGGCGACCACGCCCGGGGTCGCGCCGTCCCGGCCGGGGAGCGGGGCGTGGAGGTCCAGGTCGACGGCGACGGCGCCGTCCTCGCCGTCGGAACCCCCGGGACGGGGCGGCTGCCCGAAGGCGTGCGCGCCCTCGTCGCGCGGCCGGGCGCCGCGGCCGACGCGCTCGCCGCGCTCGCCCCCGGCGACGCCGTCGAGCTCGCCTACGGGCTGCGCCCCGACGCCGGCGACGTGGCGGTGGCCGTCGGCGGCTCGCCGCAGGACTGGCTGCTCGACGACGGCGAGGTGACCGCCGACCGCTCGGAGTTCTCCACGACGCGCAACCCGCGCACGGCGATCGGGTTCGACGCCGCCAGTACCACGGCCTACCTGGTCGTGGTGGACGGCCGCCAGTCGCACAGCACGGGCATGACGCTGCCCGAGCTCGGCGAGCTCATGGCGCAGCTCGGCGCGGACGACGCGCTCAACCTCGACGGCGGCGGGTCGTCGCAGATGGTCGCCCGCCTGCCCGGCGACACGGACACGAGCATCCTCAACAGCCCGTCCGACGGCGTCGAGCGCCAGGACGCCAACGGCCTCGGCCTCTTCGTGCCCTCAGGCTCGGGCCAGGTGCACGCCTACGACGTGCGCACCGCCGCCGCGCCGGCCGGCCTGGACGCCGCGGACGACCCCGCCGACACCACGGCCGCCGACTCCCGCCGGGTGTTTCCTGGCCTGCACCGCACCCTCGTGGCCAAGGGCTACGACGAGACGATGACGCCGGTGCGAGGGGCGCCCGAGGACTGGTCGTCCGCCGACGAGGCCGTCGCCACGGTCGCGGCCGACGCGTCGGGGACCGCCGTCGTCACCGGCGTCGCCCCCGGCACGACGGACGTGAGCGCGGTGACGCTCACGGACGACGGCGCGGCGACCGGCGTGACGGGCGTGCAGGTGCTCGGCCCGCTGGAGCGCGTGGCCGTCACGGAGCCCGTGGTGACGCTCGCCGACGCCGAGGCCTCCGGCCGCGTCGTGCTGACCGGGTACGACGCGCAGGGGTTCGCCGCCCCGGTCGAGGCCCGCGACGTCACGGTGACCGGCGGCGACGGCGTCGCCACGCTGGAGCCGGCGGCCGACGGGTCGTTCACGGTGCGCGCCACGGCAGGCTCGGGCGCCGGGACCTTCACCCTGGCGGTGGGCGACCTCACGGCCCAGGTCGCCGTCGCCGTCTCGCTCGACGAGGTGACGGTGGCCGACCTCGCCGACGCCGGCCGCTGGACGTCGGCGCACGACCGTGCGCCCGGCGGCAGCGTCGCCCCGGCGGACGGCCACGACGGGGCCGCGGGCCTGCGGCTCGCGTACGACTTCACCGGATCCACCGCGACCCGCGGCCAGTACGCCGTGGTGCCCGACGGCGGCCGGGAGCTGCCCGGCCAGCCCCGGACGGTGCGGCTGTGGGTCGAGGGCGACGGCAACGGCGCCTGGATGCGCCTGCAGGTGCGCCAGGGCGACGGCGTCACCACCAACCTCGACGGGCCGAACGTCTCGTGGGACGGCTGGCAGCAGGTCGAGATCCCGGTGCCCGAGGGCGTGCAGTACCCGCTCGTGCTGCAGCGCGTGCGGCTGCTGGAGACCTCGGCGGCCCGGCAGTACGCCGGCGAGGTGACGATCTCCGACGTGCGCGCGCTCGTGCCGCCGGACGTCGAGGTGCCCGCCGTCCCGCGCGTCGAGGACCCGGTCGTCACGGCCGCCGGCGGCACCGACGACGCCCCCTTGCGCGTCGCCGTGCTGTCCGACGCGCAGTTCGTGGCGCGCGACCCGGAGTCCGGCGCGGTCCAGGGCGCGCGGCAGGCGCTGGCGGAGATCGTCGCCGCCGACCCCGACCTGCTCGTGATCAACGGGGACCTCGTCGACGAGGCGTCGCCGGCCGACTTCGACCTGGCCCGGGAGGTGCTCGAGACGGGCCTCGCCGACGCGGGCTTCCCCTGGTACTACGTGCCCGGCAACCACGAGGTGATGGGTGGCAGCATCGAGAGCTTCGAGGCCGAGTTCGGGGAGCGGACGCACGTGCTGGACGTGCCGGACCCGGCGGACGAGGCCGGCGGCGTGACCCGGTTCGTGCTGCTCGACTCCTCGACCGGCCGGCTCGGCAGCGACTTCGCCCAGGTGCGGCTGCTGCGGGAGGCGCTCGACGGCGCGGCCGGCGACGAGAGCGTCACCGGCGTCGTCGTGATGTTCCACCACCCGCTGGACGACCCGCTGCCCACGAAGGCGAGCCGGCTCACCGACCGGCTCGAGGCGGACACCCTGCGAGGCTGGTTCGAGGACTTCCGCGGCACGACCGGCAAGTCGGTCGCCGTGGTCGGCTCGCACGTCGGCGTCTTCCACGCCGCCACGCAGGACGGCGTGCCGTACCTGGTCAACGGCAACTCCGGGAAGAGCCCGGCGAGCACCCCGCAGGACGGCGGCTTCACCGGCTGGTCCATGCTCGGCATCGACCCGGCCGCGGGCGTGCGCGGCGACGCCACCGGCGACTCCACCGGCGACTCCACCGGCGAGGCCGCCGGCGAGGCCGCCGGGAACGCGGACGCCTGGCTGGGCTGGGAGGTGCGCACCCGCGCCGAGCGCGTCGACGTCTCCGGCCCCGCCGAGCTGGCCGTGGGCAGCGACGGCGAGGTCAGCGCCCTGGTGACGCAGGACGGCGACCGGCAGGTGCCGGTGGCGTGGCCGGTGTCCGCGGCGTGGGGCGGCGAGCGGGTGTTCGTCGGCGCGGCCGACGAGGCGCCGTCCGGCAGCGTCCTGGCCCTCGATCCCGCCACGCGCCGGGTCACCGCCCTGGCCCCGGGCCGGGCCGCGGTCACCGTCACCGTCAACGGCGTCACCGGCTCGCTCGAGGTGCTCGTCCCGGCCGGCGCGCCCGGCGAGGCGCGCCTCAGCGACGACAACGGCTGGGACACCGGCCTGCTCGACGGCGACTACCACGTCATGGTCGACCTGTGGTGGGGCGAGAACGCCACCAGCCTGCGGTTGTACGAGGACGGCGAGCTGGTCGCGACGGAGCCGCTGGAGCACGCCGGCACGCAGGCGCAGCGTGTCGCGGTGCCGGTCACCGGCAAGGTCGACGGGCGGTACACCTACACCTGCGAGCTGGTGAACGCGGCCGGCACCACGCCCTGCGCGCGACCGCACACGGTCACGGTGAAGGACGCGCTGCCCGGCGACGTGGTGCTGAGCCACGACAACCACGACCGCGACGGTGACTACACCGTCACGGCGCACAAGTGGTGGGGCACCCAGGCGACCGCCTACGTCCTGTACGAGGACGGCGTCGAGATCGACCGGCAGGAGCTCGAGCCCGGCAGCGGCGGCGCCGCGCAGTCCGCCTCGACGCTGGTCCAGGGCCGGGAGCCGGGCACCTACCGGTACGTGGCGGTGCTGACGAACGCCGCGGGCGAGACGCGCAGCCGAGAGGTCCGCGTGACCGTGCGCTGACCCCTCGACGCGGTGCCGTGCGGGGCCGTCCGACGTCGTCGGGCGGCCCCGTGCGCACCGGCCTAGCGTGGGTGCATGGCGACCACAGACGGCAACATCCGCGAACTCATCAACCAGCTGGTCGAGCAGGAGAAGCAGCTGCGCGAGCAGCTGAGCGGCAAGCCCACCGGGGAGGGACGCGACCTGCTCAAGGCCATCCAGGTCGAGCTGGACCAGTGCTGGGACCTGCTCCGCCGCCGCGACGCGGCGCGCGAGTTCGGCCGCAACCCCGACGACGAGCAGGTGCGCCCGGCCGACACGGTGGAGAACTACCGCAACTGACGACGCGTCGCCGCCGTGCCCGGCGTGACGGCGGCACCGCTCAGCCGGACGGCAGCATCACGAGGGCGGCGTCCCGGGCGCGGTCGAACGCGTCCGGGACGACGCCCATGCCCGCCATGACGAGCGCGCCCTCGTGCAGCAGCAGCAGGTCGCGCGCCAGCGCCTCGGGGTCGCGCGCGCCCGCGGCGCCCGGCCCCGCGGCGTCGCGCGCCAGGCCGGTGAACAGGTCGAGCATCCACCGCTTCTGCCCCACGATCACGGCGTGGGCGGGGTGGGCCGGGTCGCTGATCTCGGCGTGGGCGTTGATCATGCCGCAGCCCTTGCGCCCCCGGTCCCGGGCCCAGGCCGCCGAGGCGTCGAAGACCGCGGACAGGCGCGCCCGCGGGTCCGGGCCGGCCGCCGCCAGCCGCGGGTCGAGCACGTCCCGCCACTGCCGGTCGCGCTCGCGCAGGTACTCCACGACCAGGCGCTCCTTGGACCCGAACCGGTCGTAGAGCGTCTTCTTGGTGACCCCGGCGCGCTCGGCGATCGCCTCGACGCCCACCGCGTGGATGCCTTGGGCGTAGAAGAGCTCGGACGCCGCCGCCAGGACGGCGCGCGCCTTGGGGGTCCACCCGACCGCCTCGGCGGCCCCGACAGCTCCGACGGCCTCGACGGCCCCGGCAGCTCCGACAGCTCCGACGGCCCCGTGCTGGTCCACGCTCATGCGGCAACGCTACACCGACCGGTATACCGTGGGGCCATGCATATACCGATCGGTATACCCGCCACCCGTGGCGGGTGGGCGAGCGCCGGGCTCGCGGCGCTCTTCGTCGTCTGCTGGTCCTCCGGGTTCGTGGGCGCCAAGCTCGGCGCCGGCGACGCTCCCGTGACCACCGTGCTCATGTGGCGGTTCCTTCCGCTGGCCGTGCTGCTCCTGCCGGCGCTGCTCCTGCCTGCGCCGGTGCGCGGGCGGCGCCGGGTCGGGGCGGGGATAGCGGCCGGGGCGGGCGCGCGCACGGTGGCGCGGGAGGCGTGGGTCGGCGTGCTGTCGCAGACCGGGTACCTGCTGAGCGTCTACGGCGCCATCGGGCTCGGCGTCAGCACCGGCACGACGGCGCTGGTCGACGGCATCCAGCCGCTCGTCGTCGCCGCGCTGGCCGGGCCGCTGCTCGGCGTGGCCGTCACCGGCCGGCAGTGGGCGGGCCTCGGCGTCGGCGTCGTCGGCGTCGCGGCGGTGACGTGGGCCGACGCGACGGCGCCGGCGGGCGGTGCGCCCTGGTGGGCGTACGCCGTGCCGTTCACCGGGATGCTCTCGCTCGTGGCCGCGACGTTCCTCGAGCGCCGGGCCCCGAGCACCATGCCGCCGCTGCGCGCGCTCGCCGTCCACTGCGCCACCTCGGCGGTGGTCTTCACCGGCCTGGCGCTCGCGACGGGCACCGCCGTGCCGCCCGGCGCGGCGTCGTTCTGGGTCGCCGTGGCCTGGCTCGTGGTGCTGTCCACGTTCGGCGGGTACGGCCTGTACTGGGTGCTCCTGCGGCGGGTGGGCGTCACGGTGGTCAACGCGCTGATGTTCCTGGTGCCCGCCGTGACGACGGCGTGGGGCGCCGCGATGTTCGCCGAGCCCGTCACCGCGGTCACCGTGGCCGGGCTGGCCCTCGCCCTCGGGGCCTGCGCGCTGGTCGGCCGCGACGGCGAGCGCGCCGACGGCCGCGACGGCGGGCGCCGCCGGCCGGGGGTCAGGGGGCGGCGAGCAGCGGTGCGCCGGCGTCGAGCAGCGCGCGGGCGGCCGGGTCGTCGAGCGGCACGTCGGTGACGATGCCGGTCACCTCGCCCAGCGGCAGCACCCGGAACGCCGAGGCGGCGCCGATCTTCTCGGCGCTCGCGAGCACGTAGGTGTCGCCGGCGCGGCTCGCGAGCGTGCGCTTGGTGGCGGCCTCCTCGGCGTCGCCCGTGGTCAGGCCGGCCTCCGGGTGCACCCCGGTGACGCCGAGCAGGAAGACGTCGGCCCAGATCCCCGCCGCCGCCTCGGCGAGCAGGGAACCGGACGTCACCACCGAGTGCTTGAAGAGGCGGCCGCCGAGCACGAGCACCTCCACCGCGGGGTGCTCGGCCAGCGCCGCCGCCACGGTGGGGCTGTGCGTGACGACCGTGGCCTCGAGGTCGGCCGGCAGCGCGCGGGCCACCGCCAGCGCCGTCGTCCCGCCGTCGAGGATGGCCGTGCTGCCCGGGCGCACCAGCGCGGCGGCGCGGCGCGCCACCCGGTCCTTGTTCTCGACGGCGACGCCCTGGCGGCCGGCGTAGTCGACGACGGCGGGCGAGACGGGCAGCGCCCCGCCGTAGACCCGCTGGCACAGGCCCGCCGCGGCCATCTCACGCAGGTCGCGCCGCACGGAGTCCTCGGACAGCCCGTGCCGGGCCGCGAAGTCCTTGGCCACCACGCGCCCCTCGGTGCGCAGCACCCGCAGCAGCTCGTCCCGTCGTTGTGCCGGCAGCATCGATCCCGTCCCCCACTTCATCCGCGTTATTGCCTAGTGTTGCACGTTTCTGCGTACTACCGTGCGAAGCATGAACCCCCTGATGATCCTGATCGCAGGCCCCTACCAGTCCGGCACGAACGGCGACCCCGCCGCGATGGCGGCCAACCTCCGCCGCCTCGAGGAGGCCGCGTGGCCGATCTTCGAGCGCGGTCACGTGCCCATGATCGGCGAGTGGGTGGCGCTGCCCGTGCTGGCGAGCATGGGCGCGTCCGGGCCCACCGACCCGCGCGCCCCGGAGGTGCTCTACCCAACCGCCGAGCGGCTCCTGGAGCACTGCGACGCCGTCCTGCGCCTGCCGGGGGAGTCCCGCGGCGCCGACAACGACGTCGCGATCGCCCGCCGGCGCGGGCTGCCCGTCTACACCTCGGTCGACCAGATCCCGCGCGCGGCCGCCGCGGCCCCGGCGGAGGCGACGGCCTGACGACCTGACGGGCGCCGGTCCCACGGACGGCGAGCGCCCCGTCCGCACGGTGCGGCCGGGGCGCTCGCGATCTCGTCGCGGGCGGGGGCCCGCTGCGGATGCCGGTGGTGGTGCCGGTGTCAGCGCCGGGCGCCGGCGAGCTCACGCCCGCTCTCGGCCTGCGCGAGCTCGACGGGCACCTCGGACAGCACCTCGGTGCCGCCCACCTCGACGGCGGCCTCGGCCGCCGCGGCGAGGTCCGCGGTGCCGTCCGGCGTCGCACCGGGGGCCGCGCCGTCGGCGGCCGTGGCGGGCGCCTGCGTCTCCCGGCGCTCGGGGCGCGCGGCGCCGGCCACCGCGAGGCTGAGCACCATCGCGGCCGTGATCACCAGCAGCGCGTGGCGCGTGCCCCAGGCGTTCGCGAGCAGGCCGAGCACCGGCGGGGCGGAGAGCGATGCGATGGAGCCGAACGAGCCGACGACGGAGACGCGGGCGGCGGCCTTCGTGGGGTCGTCCGCGGCGGCGGCCGTGCCGACGGGGTAGGCGAGCGCGGCGCCCATGCCCCACAGCGCGATGCCGATCCAGGCGGTGACGATGCTGGGGCTCAGGCCGAAGGCGAGCAGGCCCACCAGGGCGGACGCGCCCGAGACCCGCAGCACGGTCACGCGGCCCAGCCGCGCGATGAGGGTGGCCCCCGCCAGGCGGACGGTCACCATGGCCAGCACGAAGGTGCCGTAGGCGGCGGCGCCGAGCGCCTCGGGGACTGCGAACCCGTCCACGACGGCGAGGTTGAGCCAGTTCGCCGCCGCGCCCTCGGAGAGCGTCGCGGCCAGCAGCACCAGGCCGATGAGCACGGTGCGGCGCTCGGTCCACGGCGCGAGGGCCGCGCCCATGCCGCGGCGGCGAGAGCCGGCGGCCGCGCCGCCGGAGCGGGTCGGGGCGTCCTGCAGCGCCGTGCCGGGCGTGATGAGCACCAGCCGCGCGGCCGTGACCAGCACGGCGACGCCCACGATGTGCACCGCCACGGGGAGCGCGAGCACCGACGTGACGGCGGCCAGCCCGGTGCCGACCGCGGCGCCCACCGACAGGGCGGCGTGCATGTGCGGCAGCACGGCCTTGCCCATCCGGCGCTCCACGCGGGTGGCCTCGAAGTTCACCGACACGTTGGTGGCCGGGGCGGTGAGGCCGTTGAGCAGCACGCCGAGCGCGAAGACCGGCACCGAGCCGACCGCCACGCCGAGCCCGATCAGCAGGAAGCCGACGAGCGCGCCGAGCATGCCGACACGCAGCGTGGCGCGGCTGCCGAGGCGCAGGATCGCGGTGCCGGTGAGGGAGATGCCGAGGAGGGAGCCCCCGGCGCCGACGACCAGCAGCATGCCGAGGTGGCCGGCGTCGACGCCGAGGCCCTCGCGGACGGACGGCAGGCGGCCCAGCCAGCTCGAGGAGATGACGCCGAAGACGGCGAACATCCCCATGAGCGACCAGCGGGCGCGCACCACCTCCGGGGCGTGCGCGGTCGGCGCGGGGCGGTGGACGGGGCGGACGCCGCGGTGCAGGCGCAGCCAGGCGCGGCCGGCGGGGCGCCGCAGACGAGGACGGTGGGAACGGGGCGTGACGACAGGCATGAAGAGGCGCAGACTCGCGAGGTCGAGATGGGGCGGACGACTTCGGGGCGCGCGAGGTGCCGCTGCGACAGGCCGTGGAGCGCGCCGGAGGCCGTGCGCGGGCACGGCGAGGCCTCCGCGATCCGGGAGGCGGATCCGGGGGCCGGGGGTTCCGGGGGCGGCTCGTGGAGCTCGGCGGCGCGGCGTGCCGCGACGGCCGGAGGCCGCTGCGACGGGGTGGGGCGCCCTGCTTCGATGAGCACCTGTCGGCGCCGGATCATCGAAACGATTTGACCCTCCGATCTTAGGTGCCCTGGGCAGCCTGGTCCAAGGCCGTTCGCGGTGACGTCGCACACGCCGGACCTGGCGATGTGCCCGTCCGGTGACCGACCGGTGGCCGCGGCGCGGCTGCTGCGTGGCTGCTCCGTGGCCGCGGCGTGCCCGCCGTGCCGGTGCCGTGCCGGTGCCGTGCCGGTGCCGTGCCGGCGGCTCTTCGGCGCTCCGCCGTGGCTCCCGCGGCGCCCGGCCGGTCGCCTGCCTTGGTGCGCGAGCCGCGGCGGCCGTAGGTTTGCCCCCATGAGCGATTTCCACGTGGCCCGTCGGGAGAAGCAGGAGCCGACCGCGGCCCTCGTCGCCCGGGTGGTGGCCGTCTTCGTGATGTTCGTCGGCGGCCTCGTGCTGATCGGCGCCGGCGCGTCCGGCGAGCGCGACTACTCCCCGATGCTGTTCGTCGCCGGCATCCTCGTGATCTCCCTGGCGTTCGGGCTACCCATGCGCAGGGCGACCGAGCGCTGACGCCCCAGCGCTGACGCCCGGGCGTCGACGCTCGGGCGAGGACACGGCGAGGGCCCGCGGCAGCGTGCCGCGGGCCCTCGCCGTGCTCGTCCGGGCGGGCGCTGTCCGCCCGGCGGCTCAGCCGGTCGTGACCTGGCGGTCCCGGTCGGCCGCCGGCTCCCCCTGGCCCGCCTCGATCGACGACGAGCGCGAGGTGTGGGCCACCTCGATCCGCCGCGGCCGCGCCTCGTCCGCCACAGGGATGGTCAGCGACAGCACGCCGTCGGCGTACGAGGCCTGGATGCGGTCGAGCGCCAGCCCGCGGCCCAGCGTCAGCTGGCGCGCGAACGTGCCCGTCGGGCGCTCCCGCACCAGCCACTGGCCCTCGCCGCTGCGGGCCGTGCGCTCGGCGCGGATCGTCAGCGTGCGGTCCTCGCACGAGACGTCGATGGTCCCCGGGTCGACTCCCGGCAGGTCGACGGCCAGCACGAAGTGGTCGCCCTCGCGGAAGAGGTCCATCGGCATGGCAGGAGCGCTGCGGTTGCCCATGGCCACCTGCGAGAAGAGGCGGTCCATCTCGGCGAACGGGTCCCAGTACGTAGCCATCGCGCATCACCTCCTCGTCGGGGGCCGCGACCTGCGGCCCCGGGCACGCGGCCCCGCGCAGCGTCTCGGCCCCGTGCCGAGCCCGCCCGCGAGGGCCGGTTGGCTACGTCTCTGTATTAGCACTCTCGACCCGAGAGTGCCAAGAGGTGTCGACGACGAGCCTCAGCTCTCGGTGGCGGTCGCGGTGACGGTGGCCGCCAGCGGCTCCACGGGCGCGGCCTCGCCCGCCGACGCGCGCCCCGCCAGCACCGGGTCGACGAGGCCCACGCCGGCCAGCAGGTCGAGCGCCGGGCGGTGCTTGTTGAATGTGTAGACGTGCAGGCCCGGCGCCCCGGCGTCGAGCACCGCCTGCGCCACCTCCGCCGACCGCGCCACGCCGTAGAGGTGCTGCGCCTCGGGGTCCTCGAGCGCCTCGAGCTTCTCGAGCAGCTCTGGGGGCGGCGCGACACCGGTGAGCTCTTCGACTCGGTGCAGCCGGCGCGGCTCGGTGGCGGGCAGCATCCCGGCCAGCACCGGGATGGTCACGCCGGCGGCACGCGCCTCGGCGACGAAGTCGACGTACGACGCCGCCTCGTAGAACAGCTGGGTGATGGCGAACGAGGCGCCGGCGCGCTCCTTGTCGAGCAGCCGGCGCACCTCCTGGGCGCGCGTCGTGCCGGCGGCCCGGTTGCCGTCGGGGAAGGTGGCGACGGCGATCGACAGCGGGTGCGCGGCGCCGCGCAGGGCGGCGCCCGGGTCGGCGGCGGCGCGGTCCGCCTCCACGTCGCGCAGCAGCCGCACCAGCTCGATGCTGCTCGTGACGCCGCCCGGCGCGGGGCGCCAGTCGGGCTGGTCGTGCGGCGGGTCGCCGCGCAGCGCCAGGAAGGCCCGCACGCCCGCGTCGAGGTAGTCGGACACCACCTGCCGCACGTCCTCGCGGGAGGCCCCCACGCAGGTGAGGTGGGCGACGGGGAGCACCGGCGTGCCCGCCAGCAGGGTCCGCAGCACGTCGCGGGCGGTGGTGCGGTCGCCGCCGCCCGCGCCGTACGTCACGGACACGAAGTCGGGGTGCACGGCCACCAGCCGGCGCGCCGCGTCCCAGAACCGCGGGGCCACCTCGGGCCGGCGGGGGGGCATGAGCTCGAAGGACAGCGTGGGCCGCGCCGGGCGGTGGGGGGCGGGCGCCGGCCGCGAGGGCACCGGCGGGGCAGGGACTGCGTCGTCGACCATCGGACACTCCGTCGCACCTGGACGCAGTCGTCGCCGTCGGGAGACCTGCGGCCTCCGCCCGGCGGGTCGCTGCGGCGTCGTCGGGCGTCCGGCGCGCTGGTGCGTGGCGCCAGGCTCCGGGCCGCCCTGATGGTGCGCCCGATCCTAGGGCCTGTCCGCGGCGGGCGCGACGGCCCGGCGCGTCGCGCCGTGGCGTCGGCTTCATCGTCGTCGGCGTCATCGTCATCGTCGTCGTCGGCGTCATCGTCGTCGTCGGCGCGGCGCCCGGCCCGCCGGTGCGCCGCGCCCGCCCGGCGCACCACGTACGGTGGCGGGCATGGACACCGAAGAGCGCCTTGCCGTCTTCATCGACTACGAGAACCTGGCGCTCGGCGCCCGCGAGCACCTGGGCGGCATGCAGTTCGACTTCAAGCCCATCGCCGACGCGCTGGCCGTGCGCGGCCGCGTGGTGGTGCGCCGCGCGTACGCCGACTGGTCGTACTTCGACGAGGACCGCCGGGCCCTGACCCGCCAGCAGGTGGAGCTCATCGAGATGCCGCAGCGCATGGGCGCCTCCCGCAAGAACGCCGCGGACATCAAGATGGTGGTCGACACCATCGAGATGGCCTTCGAGCGCGACTACATCTCCACGTTCGTCATGTGCACGGGCGACTCCGACTTCTCGCCGCTCGTCCACAAGCTGCGCGAGCTCAACAAGCGCGTCATCGGCGTCGGCGTCGAGAAGTCGACGTCGCGCCTGCTCCCGCCGGCGTGCGACGAGTTCCTCTTCTACGACCGCCTCGAGGGCGTCGACGTGCCCGACGCCGACGAGGCGCCGCGCCCGTCGCGCGCGAGCGCGGGCGGGCGCCGCCGCCGGCCCGCGAAGGCCGAGGCTCCGGCCGCCGAGCAGCCCGCCGCCGCGTCCGCCGGGGCGCAGGCCGAGCAGCCGGCCGAGGAGGCGCCGTCGGGCCGCCGCCGCGGCCGGGGCCGCGCCAAGGCGGAGCCCGCGCCGGAGGAGACGACGGCGACGCGGCGCGGCCGCGCCACGGCGGCCGTGGACGCGGCGCTCGCCGGCGAGGTCGCTGCCGAGCCCGCTCCGGCGGAGGCTCCCGCGCCGACGCCGGAGCCGGAGCCCGCGGTGGAGCCGGCCGTCGGGACGCTCGACGAGCTCGCCGCCGTGCCGGACGGCGCCGGGGGCGGCGCTGGGACGGGGGTCGAGGACGGCGCCGAGGAGCCCGCCGAGGACGGCGAGGAGGTGCCGATGGAGGTGCAGGTCGCCCGCACGCTCGCGGACCTGCAGGCCTCCACCAGCGGCGCCGTCACCGCGTCGATGCTCAAGCGCACCCTGCTGCGCCGCGACCCCACCTTCAGCGAGGCCGACTACGGGTTCCGCACGTTCGGCGAGTTCGTGCGGTTCCTCGCCGATCGCGGGTTCGTCGAGCTCGCGCCCGGCCCGGCCAACGGCGACCCCGAGGTGTCGCTGCCCGAGCAGGGCGACACCGACCAGGCGTTCCGGCTGGTGCGGTCCGTGGTCGAGGAGGCCGGCGGCCCCGTCGCGCTCTCCGGGCTGAAGAACCGCCTGCGCAAGCGCCGCCCGGACTTCTCGGAGAAGGCACTCGGCTACCGCGGGTTCCTGCAGTTCTGCAAGGCCGCCGCCGCCTCCGGCGCCGTCGCCCTCGAGTGGGACGACGACGCCGAGGACTACCTGGTCGCCGCGGGCTGAGCCCGCCGGGCCCGGCCGCCTCGGCGGCCGGGCCCGGGGCGTCAGCGCACCGGCGGCCGGCTCACTGGCCGCCCATGCCCGTGGTGGCCACGCCCTGCACGATGCGGCGCTGGAAGATCATGAAGATGATCAGCAGCGGCAGCGCGCCGAGGATCGCCGAGGCCATCGTCTGGGCGTACTGCACGCCGTAGGCGCTCTTCACCGTGGCCAGGCCCACCGGCAGCGTCATCAGCGCCGGGTCGTTGGTGACGATGAAGGGCCACAGGAAGTTGTTCCACGCGCCGATGAACACGAAGATCGCCACGGCCACGAGGATGCTGCGCGACAGCGGCATGACGATCCGCCAGAACAGCCGCCACGCCCCGGCGCCGTCGATCCGGGCGGCGTCGAGCAGCTCCTCGGGTATGGCGTCGAAGAAGCGCTTGAGGATGAACACCATCACCGGGGCCACGACCTGGGGCAGGATCACCGCCGCGAGCGTGTCCACCAGCCCGAAGGACTGCATCTGCTGGAACAGCGGCACGATGAGGATCTGCGGCGGCACGAGGATCGACGCGACCGTCAGGGCCATCAGCACCTTGCGCCCGCGGAACAGGGTCCGGGAGAAGGCGTAGGCCGCCATGGCGGAGATGACCACGGTGACGGCGGTGACCAGGACCGCCACGATCGTCGTGTTGAGCGTCCAGCGCAGCACGTCGCCGCGGGAGAGCACCTCCGCGTAGGACTCCAGCGTCCAGCCCGACGGCGGCAGCCACGTGGCGCTCGAGGCCGCGTCGGTCTCGGTCTTGAACGAGGTCGCGATGCCCCAGGCGAGCGGCAGCAGCCACGCGGCGGCCAGCAGCACGAGCAGGGCGACGATCAGGACGCGGGGCCACCGGGCGGTGCCGAGCGTCAGGCGCGTCATCGTGCGGTTGTCCGCGGCCCGGGCGACACGCGCGGCCCGCCGCGCGCCCCGGCGTCCCGGCGCGGCCGCGGCGCCCGCGGCGACGGGGACCGGGCGGGTCACGTCGGTGATGGCCATGTCAGCTCTCCTTCCGCGACGGCCGCAGCCGCACGAGCGTCAGCACGAGGATCACGGCGAAGAAGACGTAGGAGATCGCCGAGGCGTACCCGAGCCGGTAGTTGGTGAATCCGGTGTCGTAGATGTACTCGAGGATCGAGCGCGTCGAGCCGTTGGGCCCGCCGGCGGTCAGCAGGTAGATCTGGTCGAACACCTTGAGGGACGCCAGCACCTGCAGCACCAGCACGACGCCGGTGACGTTGCCGAGCTGGGGCAGCGTGATGGAGAACAGCCGGCGCCAGGAGCCCGCGCCGTCGATGGTCGCCGCCTCGTAGAGCGTGCCGGGGATCGACTGCAGCGCGGCGAGGTAGAGCAGGAAGTTGAAGCCCACCGTCCACCACACCGTCACGAGGGCGACCGACAGCATGGCCACCCCCTCCTCGGACAGCCAGCCCACCGGCGCCAGGCCGAGGTTGCCGAGCCAGGTGTTGAACAGGCCGATGTCCGGCTGGAACAGCCACAGGAACAGGGCCGTGACGACGGCGACGGGCAGCAGGTAGGACGCGAAGAACGCCGTGCGCCACAGCCACTGCCCGGGCAGTCCCGTGTGCACCAGCAGGGCCATGACCAGGCCGATGAGCACCAGCGGGACGGTCGAGACCAGCGTGAACAGGAACGTCTGCCACAGGGTCTGCCACACCTGGCCGTCGGTGAACGCCTCGGCGTAGTTGGCCAGGCCGACGAACGCGCCGCCCGACCCGGTCAGGCTGCGGTCGGTGAGGCTCATCCACAGCCCCGAGACGATGGGCCACGCCAGGAACAGGCCGGCGAAGACCAGGAACGGCAGCACGAACAGGTAGCCGGACCGGTCGCGCGCCCGCAGGCCCGAGCGGGTGGTCCCGGCCCGCGCGCCGGCGGCCGGTCGCGACCGGACCGGGCGGGCGTCGTCGACGGCGCTCGTCATGGACATCGTCGTCCTCCTTCGCTCCCCGGCGGCGCCGGGTCGCACGGTCGTCCCCGCTCAGGCGGGGTTGGGGGTGGACAGGAAGCGGTTCATCTCGCGCAGCATCTGCTGCACGGCGCTCGTGGCCTCGGCGCGGCCCTGCAGCGCGGGGGTCATGGCGTCGCACATGCGGGCCTGGAAGTCGCCGCCGGCGCCGGCGAACCACACCGGCGGGTCGAGGACGACGATCTCGCCGGCCTCGGCGTAGCTCTTCTGGGGGCTCAGCTCCTGGTACCCCGGCTCCGACAGGACGGGCTGGTAGGCGGGGATGTGCCCCGCGCCGGCCCACTCGAGGCTGCCCTCGCGCAGGATGTGCGCCAGCACGCGGTAGGTCGCGTCCCGCCGCTCCGGGTCGGGGTAGGCCTGGCGCGGCAGCACGAACGCGTGGGAGTCGGCGTAGTTGGCGGGGGTGCCCAGGATCGTCGGGAACGGCATGGCGCCGACCTCGGGGATCGCGTCCTGGAAGGCGGGCAGCTCCCACTCGCCGGACAGGATCATGCCGCTGCGCCCGGTCACGAAGCTGGCGATGGCGCCGGGGTAGTCCTGGCTGCGCGGCGCGACGGTGCCGTCGAGGATCGCCTGCATCACCTCGACGGTCTCGACGGCCTTCTGCTCGTCGAGCTGGGCACTGCGCCCGGGAACGAGCTCGTAGCCGGCGCCGGTCTGGGCGTACAGGCCCCAGAACAGCCGCCACGCCTGGGCGGTGTCGAGCACGTAGCCGAAGGCCAGGCCGGTCTCGCCCGTCACCTCCGCCATGGCCTTGCCGGCCGCGAGCAGCTCGTCGACGGAGCCGGGGGCGCGCATCAGCCCGTCGGGCCCGGCCAGCCCCGCGTCCGCCACCACCTGCGGGTCGTAGAACGTGATGAACGGGTGGGTGTCCATCGGCAGGGCGTACAGCTCGCCCTCGTAGGACGCCCGCTCCCACACGGCGGGGGCGAAGCTGTCCTGGGTGATGCCGAGGTCGGCGAGCACGTCCATGTCGAACGGCTCGAGCAGCCCGCCGGGGGCGTAGCCGGCCAGGCGCGACAGGTGCGTGACGGCGGCCTCGGGCGGGCGCCCGCCCGACGACGCCATGGCCAGCTTGGTGTAGTACGCCGACCCCCACGCCAGCGTGACTGACTCGATCGCCACGTCGGGGTTCGCCTGCATGGCCGCGGCCTGCATGTTCTGCATCCGCTCGCCGTCGGCGCCGGAGAACAGGTCCCAGATGCGGACCTGCGTGCGCCTGCCGGCGGCCGCGTCGGTGGAACAGCCGGCCGCCGCGCCGAGCGCGACCGCGCCTGCGCCGACGAGGGCGCTGCGCAGGAGGGTCCGGCGGCTCATCTGCGGCCCGGGCCCGGTGAGCAAGGTCATCGTCGACCTCCGTTGGGAGTGGTGCAACGTTGCGTTCTAACGTTGAATCACGATGGACTACCGGACGGCCGTCGTCAAGCGGGGCGCCCGAGAGAGCGGGGCGGCCCCGGACGGCCGGCGAGGAAGAGGTGGAGCGGTGAGCGGTGCGGACGCGCCCGGGACGGCGGGCGCGGAGGGGCCGGCGCCGGAGCCCGGCGTGCCGGCGAGGGCGCCCGGGCTCAAGGACGTCGCCGCCGAGGCCGGCGTCTCGTGGAAGACGGTCTCGAACGTCGTCAACGGCACGGGCCGGGTCGGCGACGCCACGCGCCGCCGGGTCGAGGAGGCGATCGAGCGGCTCGGCTACCGGCCGAGCCTCGCCGGCCGCCAGCTGCGGCGCGGCCGGACCCACATCCTCGCGCTGGCGGTCCCGGAGATCGACCACCCGTACTTCTCCTGGCTCGCGCACGCCACGATCAGCGCCGCCCGTGCCCGCGGCTACCGGGTGCTCATCGACGAGACGGGCGGCGACCGCGCCACCGAGATCACCGTGGCGCGCGGCTACGACGAGCGGCTCATCGACGGGATCCTGTTCTCGCCGCTCGAGCTCAGCCTGTCCGAGGCCGACGCGCTGCGCGGCCGCACGCCCATGGTGCTGCTCGGCGAGCGGTCGGTGGGGACGGGGGGCGCCGGGGTGCGCACCGAGCACGTGAGCATCGACAACGTGCGCGCCGCCCGGGAGGCGGTGGCCCACCTCGTGGGCACCGGGCGCCGGCGCATCGCCTTCGTGGGCGTCGAGCCCGACGCCCCGGAGCGCTCCGGCGTGCTGCGCCTGCGCGGCTACCGGGAGGAGCTGCGGGCGCAGGGCCTGCCGGTGGACCCCGCCTGGGAGCTGCCCGTCTCGGCGTACACCCGGGCGGAGGGCTCCCGGGTGGTGGGCTCCGTCCTGGCCCGCATCGACCACGTCGACGGGCTGCTGTGCGCCAACGACCAGCTCGCGCTGGGCGCCATGCACGCGCTGCGCCGCAACGGCGTGCGGGTGCCGGCCGACGTCGCCGTCGTCGGCTGGGACAACATCGAGGACGGCCGGTACGCCAACCCCACCCTGACCACCGTGGCGCCGGACGTCGAGGGGATCGCCGCGCGCGCCGTGGCCGCCGTGGTCGACCAGGTCGAGGGGCGCGCCGGCGAGCCCGCCGACGTCGTCGTGCCGCACCGGCTGCTGGTGCGGGAGAGCACCGCCGTCGACGGCTGAGCGGGCCCGGGCGGCGTGCCCGCGGCGCTCCCGCCCGTGCCGCACGCGTGGTTCAACGTTGCAATCTTCGGCGGTGGATGCTTCGATCGAGGAGCCACGACCGACCGACGGACGACGCCGCGGCCGCGACCAGCGCCCGGGCGACGTGACGAAGCAACGGAGCTGCCCCCATGACTCGACCGGACCTGCTCGACCCGCCGAGCGCCCCGACGCCCACCGCCGTCCCTCGCCCGGAGTACCCGCGGCCGCAGATGGTGCGCGAGCGCTGGCTCAACCTCAACGGCACCTGGCAGTTCGAGGTCGACCAGGGCGACTCGGGCCTGGAGCGCGGGCTGGTCGAGCGCCCGCTGACCGCCGAGATCACGGTGCCGTTCGCGCCGGAGTCGCAGCTGTCGGGCGTCGGGAACACCGACTTCCTCGAGGCCGTCTGGTACCGGCGCGAGGTCACCGTGCCCGCCGACTGGGCCGCCGTCGGCGACGACGTGCACGTGCTGCTGCACCTGGGCGCCGTCGACCACGACGCGACGGTGTGGGTCGACGGCGTCGAGGTCGCCCGCCACCGCGGCGGGTTCACGCCCTTCACGGCCGACCTGCACGGCCTGGCCGCCCCCGGCGACACCGTCACCGTCGTCGTGCGGGCCCGCGACCCGCGCGAGGCCCTGCAGGCCCGCGGCAAGCAGGCCACCTGGTACGCCAACACGCACTGCAACTACACCCGCACCACCGGCATCTGGCAGACGGTGTGGCTGGAGCCCGTGCCGGCGGTGCACCTGCGCCGCCCGCAGATCACGCCGCAGCTGGCCGCCGGCGCGCTCGACGTCGTCGTGCCGCTGTCCGCCAACCGGCCCGGCTGGACCGTCCGGGCCGTCGTGTCCGACGACGACGGCGAGGCCGCCGCGGCCGAGGCGCGCGCCGACCTCGACCTCGCGCCGTCGCTGCGCGTCGTGCTGCCCGGCGACCGGCAGCGCCTCTGGTCGCCCGCGGACCCGTTCCTCTACGACGTCGTGGTCGAGCTGCGCGACGCCGACGGCGCGGTCGTGGACACCGTCCGGTCGTACGCGGGACTGCGCTCGGTCGCGGTCGACGGCACGTCGTTCCTGCTCAACGGCGAGCCGGTGTTCCAGCGCCTGGTGCTCGACCAGGGCTACTGGCCCGAGTCGCTGATGACGGCGCCCGACGACGCGGCGCTGGTGCGCGACATCGAGCTGGGCCTGGCCGCAGGGTTCAACGGGGCGCGCCTGCACCAGAAGGTGTTCGAGGAGCGCTACCTGTACCACTCCGACCGCCTCGGCTACCTCGTGTGGGGCGAGTTCGGCGACTGGGGCGTCAGCGGCCAGGGCGGCCCGGGGCACAACCAGAAGCCGACGGCGTCGTTCGTCACGCAGTGGCTCGAGGTGCTCGAGCGCGACCGGTCGCACCCGTCGATCGTCGGCTGGTGCCCGCTCAACGAGACCCACCAGGACTGGCACGACCGGATCACGGTGCTCGACGACGTCACGCGCGGGATGTTCCTGGCCACCAAGCAGGCCGACCCGTCCCGGCCGGTGGTCGACGCCAGCGGCTACGCCCACCGCGTCGCCGAGACCGACGTGTGGGACTCCCACCTGTACGAGCAGGACCCGCAGACGTTCGCCCTCATGGTGGGCGGCCTCGCCGACGGCCTGCCGTACGAGAACACCCGCGAGGACGGCACGCGGATGTCCCTGCCGTACCGCGGCCAGCCGTACTTCGTCAGCGAGTACGGCGGCATCTGGTGGAACCCGGAGGCCGCGGAGGCGGCCGGCGACGACGAGGCCGAGTCGTGGGGCTACGGGCAGCGCGTGGCCGACGAGGAGGAGTTCCACCGGCGCTTCGCCGGGCTGACGGACGCCCTGCTCGACGACCCGCTGATGTTCGGCTACTGCTACACGCAGCTCACCGACGTGTTCCAGGAGCAGAACGGGATCTACCGGTTCGACCGGTCCGAGAAGCTCGACGTCGCCCGCGTGCGCGCCGTGCAGGAGCGGGCCGCCGCGTTCGAGAAGGCCGGCCGGGTGGCCGGCGCCGGGCCGCGCCCGGTCGCTCCCGCCCCGGCCGCCGACGGCGGTGCGGACGGCGGTGCGGATGCCTCCGGCGGGTCTCCGGGCGCCCAGGTGGCCGGCGTCGAGGACGGCGGGCGGCAGGACGACGCGGGCGCCGCGCCGACCGCGGCGCCCGGTGCCGGCGAGGGGCGCTGACCGGCGTCGACGTTCCCTGCGGAGGGCGGTCGGTGCACAATGAGCCGGTGACCTACCGTCTTCTCCGCCTGCTGCTGTCGCTCGTGGCGTACGTGCTGCTGCGGCCGCAGGTGACCGGCCTGCACAACGTCCCGCGGCGCGGACCGGTGATCCTGGCGAGCAACCACCTGTCGTTCATCGACTCGCTGATCATCCCGCTGGTGGTGCCGCGGCACGTCACGTTCATCGCCAAGGCGGAGTACTTCACGGGCACGGGGATCAAGGGCCGCGTCTCCCGCTGGTTCTTCACCACGATGGGCAACATCCCCGTCGACCGGCAGGACCCGCGCGCCGGGCAGCGCTCCCTCGAGGACGCGCTGGTGGTGCTGCGCCGCGGGGGCGCGTTCGGGATCTACCCCGAGGGCACCCGCTCGCGCGACGGCAAGCTGCACCCCGGCCACACGGGGGTGGCCTGGCTGGCGCTGGCCGGCCAGGCGCCCGTCGTGCCGGTGGCGCTGCGGGGCACGGACAAGGTGCAGCCGGTCGGCAAGCGGCTGCCGCGGCCCTACCGGGGCGTGCAGGTGCACTTCGGCGCACCGATCGACCCGTCGCGCCAGCTCACCACGGGCGCCCGCCCGGCGCAGGTGCGCCGCGAGCTCACCGACCAGGTCATGGCCTCGATCCACCGCATGAGCGGCCAGGAGCTCTCGGTCTGACCCGCGTCCCCCCCGGCTGTCCCCCGCGGTTGTCAGTACCAGCGCACGCTTCGGCCTGCGCTGGTGCTGACAGCCCGCCGGCCCTCCGGGGTTGTCAGAACGAGGGCGGGCTATGGCGTGCGCTGGTTCTGACAACCCAGGGCTCCTGGGTTGTCAGAACGAGGGTGCGGTAGGGCGCACCGAGGGCCTGACACGGGGTCGGTGCCGGTCCGTAGGCTGGCCCGCATGAGCACCCGACGCAGCACCGAGGCGGTCGGCGAGGACAGCGTCGTCGCCGCGACCGGCCGCCCCCGGCCCGAGTGGTTCGCCCTCCTCGACGACGCCGGCGCGACCGGCTGGCCGCACCCGCAGATCGCCGCCTGGCTCGTGGACACCCACGGCGTCGACGGGTGGTGGGCACAGTCCGTCACCGTGGCGTACGAGCAGGAGCGCGGGCTGCGGGCCCCCGGCCAGCGCCGGGGCGGGCACTTCGAGGCCGCGCCGTCCAAGACGCTGCCGGGCACCGTCAAGGACTGGTACCCGCTGCTGGCCGACGCCGGCGCCCGGGCGCGCTGGCTGGACCCGGCGCTGCCGGAGATGTCGGCGGGGGAGCGGTCCGAGGTGGCGGGCGGCGTCGACGGCCGCTCCGTCCGGATCGCCTGGCCGGTCGGCGCGGTCGGCGCGCCCGCCGAGAAGCCCGGCAGCGTGGTCCTCGACTTCTACCAGCCCCGCGACGCCGCCGGCGAGCCCACCGGCCGCGTGCGGCTCTCCGCGACCCACCGGGGCATCCCGACGGCCGAGGACGCCGCGACTCTCAAGCAGTTCTGGCGGGCGCGGCTGGCGGACCTCGCCGCCCTCGGACCGGCGCAGCGGGACTGACGGCCGGTCGCCGGCGCAGGGGACTGACGGCCGGTCGCCGGCGCAGCGCGACCGACGGCCTGTCGCCGGCGCCCGGTCAGGCGTCGATCTGCACGCTGTCCTGGATCTCCCGGATCGCGGCGAGCGTCTTCGCCGCCTGCGGGCCGCCGCACGTGCCCGTGACCTGCACGAGGTCGGCGACGCCGTCGTGCTCGACGACGGCCAGGTGCACCGCCTGCGTGACCGCGCCGGCCCGCGGGTCGGTCCACGAGGCCTCGATCCGCTGTCCGACCAGCCCGGACACCTTCACCTCGGTGCGCTCGAGCGTCGCGCCGGGCAGCGCGCTGAAGCGCGAGATCGACTCGTCGGTGGCGCCCTCGAGGGACTGGCCGGGCAGGAGCCGCGAGAACACGACCACGACGTTGGCGACGAGGCCGCCGGTGGGTCGCGCGACGGCGAGCTGGGCCCCGGGCACGGGCTGGGGCACCCAGCCCTGCGGGCACTCGAGCGTCACGCCGGGGAACGCGGGGAAGCTGTCGCTGGGGTAGCTGAAGGTGCTCATCGCGGCTCATTCTCCCCGAGGGGGAGCGGTGAGCACGCCCGGCACCTCGGCGGCGAGGCGCCGGGCGAGGACCGCCCCGTCGGGCGCGACCACGGTGGGCACGCCGGCGGCGTGCGGCAGGTGCTCGGGCGGGGCGGCGGTGCGGCTGCCCGCGGGCCCCGACCCGACGGCGAGCACCCGCTGGGCCGGGGTCAGGGTGCGGATCGCCACCGCGGCCACGCGGCCGGGCCAGCGCTCGGTGGCCCGCGCGTAGATGTCCGGGTCGTGCTGGCCGTCGTCGCCGACCAGCAGCCACGTGACGCTCGGGAACGTGGCCATGAGCCGGTCGATCTCGGTGTCCTTGTGGTCGCGCCCGCTGCGGAACCAGCCGGTCTGCGTCGGGCCGAAGTCGGTGAGCATGAGCGGGCCCGGGGGGAACCCGTGGCGGGCCAGGAACCGGCGCAGCGTGCCCGCGGTGTTCCACGCGCCGGTCGAGACGTAGACGAACGGGGCCTCGGGGTGCGCGGCGGCCACCTGCGCGTACAGCCGCGACATGCCGTGCACCGGGGTGCGCGCCGCCGTGGGGCGCACGAAGGAGTTCCACGCCGCGAGCAGCAGCCGCGGCACCATCGTCACCATCGTGGTGTCGTCGATGTCGCTGATCACCCCGAGCGTCGGCGCGTCGTCCACCACGCGCAGCGCCGCCGTCGTCACCGGCGCCGCCGGGCCGCCCTGCACCGGGGCGAGCTCCGCCCGCTGCCAGCCCGCCGGCAGCGGGCGCCCGGGCGGCAGGTCGACCTCGACGTCGACGTAGCCGGCCCGGTCGGCGTCGACGGCGACCTGCACGCCCTCGACCGTCACGAGGATCCGCTCCTTGGGCGCCGGCACCGCCAGGTAGGCGCGGAACCCGCGCCGGTCCGGCTCCGGCCCGGGGCGCGGGGCCCGCCGCGGTGCCAGCACGACCCGAGCGAGCACGCGGACCCGCTCGGGCGTCCCGTACCCGGTGTAGGCCTCCACGCGCGGCGTCCAGCCGAAGGTGCGGCGCAGGAACGGGCCGAGGACGTTCAGGACGGTGTCCTCGACGACGGCGGTCAAGTGCGGCCGCTGGGTGGGGCGGCGCGTGCTGCGTGCCATGGGACCACCTTCGCACCGCTGCGTCGTCGTCGCTGGTCAGGCGTGCACACCGGCGGCAGGTGCCGACCTGGCCGTGCGGCGCGTGCGGTCAGGACCGCGCGAGCACCACGGGGCACGTCGCCAGGTGGTCGTCGACGAGGCCGCACGCCTGCATCGCCGCGTACGCCGTCGTCGGGCCGAAGAACCGGAAGCCGCGCTTCTTCAGCGCCTTGGCCATCGCGGCGGACTCGGGCGTCGTCGCCGGCACCTCGCCCGGCCCCGGGTTCGCCGCGCGGGGCGGCGGGGCGAAGGACCAGAACACCTCGTCGAGCGTCGTGCCCTCCGCGTGCAGCGCCACGACGGCGCGGGCGTTGGCGATCGTCGCCTCGATCTTGGCGCGGTTGCGGATGATCCGGGCGTCGCCCATCAGGCGCTCGACGTCGGCCTCCGTCATCGCCGCGACGCGCTCGGGGTCGAAGCCGTGGAACAGCTCCCGGAACGCCGGGCGCTTGCGCAGCACCGTGATCCAGGCCAGCCCCGACTGGAAGCCCTCGAGCGCGATCCGCTCGAGCAGCGCCGCCTCGCCGTGCACCGGCCGGCCCCACTCGGTGTCGTGGTACGCCTCGTAGAGCGGGTCACCGTCGCCGAAGCACCGCGCCGGCGCGCTCTCGGCGCCCCCCTCCGGCGCGGGCATGTCGGCGGCGGCGCCCGCCGGTGCGCCGTCCGCGTGCGCGGCGCCGTCGGTGGCCGCGTCGTTCGTCGTCGTCATGCCCTCAGCCTGCCGCCGCCCGCCGACACAGCGGTACCCGGCACCCCCGCCTGGGGACGGCAGCCGCCGGGGTGCCGGTGGGCGCACGCTCGCCGCCCCGGCGCGGCGCTGCGCCGGCACCACCGCGCCGGCACCACCGGGTCGGCCACGGTCCGCCAGGGTCAGGCCCGCCCGGCCCCGCGTCGCGCGACCCACGCCTCGATGCCGTCGAGGATCACGTCGATGCCGAACGCGACGTCGTCGTCGGTGCCCCGGCCGCCCTCGGGCTCGGGGTCCCAGGCGGCCAGCGCCCCGGCGAGGTTGGGGTACTCCGCGGGCGACGCGAGGCGCGTGAGGATCAGCTCGAAGTCGGCGTACGGGTTCGCCGCCTCGAGGGCGGCGGGGTCGAGCTCGGACTCGGGGACGTCCGCGCCCAGCCCGGCCGCACGCCGCACCCGCTCGGCCGCCGCGCGCCGGCTCTCGACCTGGACGCGCGTCTCGCCGAGCACGTGCTGGGCCAGCAGCCCGGTGATCGCCAGCTTCTCGTCGGCGGGCAGGGTCAGGTCCCGCATCGCGTAGAACGCGGCGTCGATCCAGGCCGTGCGCTGCGGGCCGGGCGTCACGCTGCTGAGCGGCAGGTCGAGGTACCAGGGGCGCGAGACGGTGAGCTCGATCTGGCTGCGGGTCCACAGCTCGAGCCCGTCGCGCCAGCCGAGGTCCGCGGGGATGTCCGGGGGGCCGGGGACGGCGTCGGACATGAGCACGAGCAGCTCGTCCTTGCCGGAGACGTGCCGGTACAGGGCCATCGGCGTGAAGCCGAGGGACTCGGCCACGCGGGCCATGGAGACGGCGGCGAGGCCCTCCGCGTCGGCGAGCTCGACGGCGGCCTGCACGATCCGGTCGACGCTCAGGGCCGGCTTGGGGCCGCGGCGTCCCGCGGGCTGCCGGCGCCACAGCCGCTGCAGCTCCGGCGGGACGACGGCCTCGGTTCCGGCTTCGCTCATGCCGCCCATCCTGCCCGCTCCGCGCCGCACCCTTGACGCACCTGCAAACTGTCTCTACCGTAAACATGGTAATGCTCATAAACAGTTTAGTACCGCAACATCGACGCGAACCGGGAGCCACCATGACCGACGTGCTCGTCCTGGCGGAGGGGCTGCGCAAGGACTTCGGTCCCCCGCGCCGCCGCGTCCGCGTGCTCGACGGCGTCGACCTCGCGCTGCACCGCGGCGAGGTCCTCGCCCTCCTGGGGCCCAACGGCGCCGGCAAGACCACCACGGTGCGGATCCTCACCACGCTGCTGCGCCCCGACGGCGGCCGGGCCACCGTCGCCGGCCACGACGTCGTGCGCGACGCAGCCCGCGTGCGCTCGGTCATCAGCCTCACGGGGCAGCAGGTGGCGCTCGACCTCAAGCAGACCGCCCGGGAGAACCTCACGATGATGGGCCGGCTGGCCCACCTACCCCGGCGCGTCGTGCGCGACCGCGTCGACGGGCTGCTCGACGCGTTCGACCTCACCGGCGTCGCCGACCGCCTCGCCGCCGCCTGCTCCGGGGGGACGCGCCGTCGCCTCGACCTCGCCGCCGGGCTGCTCACCCGGCCGCAGGTGCTGTTCCTGGACGAGCCCACCACCGGGCTCGACCCGCGCTCGCGCCAGGCCGTGTGGGAGACGGTGCGCGACGTCGTCGCCGCGGGCACCAGCCTGTTCCTCACCACCCAGTACCTCGAGGAGGCCGACCGCCTCGCCGACCGGGTCGCGCTCGTCGACGGCGGCCGGGTGGCCGCCGAGGGCACACCGGCGCAGCTGAAGCGCCAGGTGGGGGAGGCGAGCGTCGAGCTCGACCTCGCCACGACGGCCGACGCCGCCCGCGTGCGCGCGGCGCTCGGGCTGCCGGCGGCCGAGGGCGCGCAGGTGCTCGCGCCCACCGACGGCTCGCTCGGCCACGCCCGCGGGGTGCTCGACGTCGTCGCGGCCACCGGCGTCGTGCCCACCGCGTGGACCGTGCGCCAGCCCACGCTCGACGACGCGTTCCTGGCCCTCACCGGCCACCACACGAGCCGGGCGGGCCAGGCGGCCGGCCCGCCCACCGACCAGCCCACCGACCGGCCCACCGACCAGCCCACCGACCAGCCCGCGAAGGAGGTGGCGGCATGACCGCCCTCGCCCCGTCCCCCGCGTCGCCGCCGGCGGCGCACCGCACCGGCGGCGTGCGCGCCGCCGGCCCGGCCTCTGCGCTGGGCCGCGTCGGCGACGCGCTCGCCGACGCCGTCACGATGTCCGGGCGCGCGCTGCGGCTCGCGCGCCGCGACGTCGACTCGATCATCACGGCCGCCGTCCTGCCCGTGGTGATCCTGCTGCTGTTCACGTACGTGTTCGGCGGCGCGATGGACGTGGGCGGCGGCTCCTACGTCACCTACGCGACGCCGGGCATCATCCTGCTGTGCGCGGGGTTCGGCGCCGCGAGCACCGCCATGGCCGTCGAGCACGACATGTCCGGCGGCATGGTGGACCGGCTGCGCTCCATGCCGATGGCCCCGTGGACGCTGCTCACCGGGCACGTGGCGGCCAGCCTGGTGAAGAACCTGGTCACCGCCGCCATCGTCTTCGGCGTGGCGGTGGCCGTCGGCTTCCGGCCCGACGCCTCGCTGCTCGGCTGGCTCGGCGCCGTCGGGCTCCTGCTGCTGTTCGTCCACGCGATCAGCTGGGCCGCGGCCTTCGTCGGCGTGCTGGTGCGCTCGCCCGACGCCGCGAGCGGCTTCACGTTCTTCGTCATGTTCCTGCCGTACGTCTCCAGCGCCTTCGTGCCCGTGGACACCATGCCGACGTGGCTGCGCGGCTTCGCCGAGCACCAGCCGGTCACGCCGGTCATCGAGACGGTGCGCTCGCTGCTGGTCGGTGCGGCGCCCGGGGCCGACGTCGGCGCGACGGCGCTGCTGGCCGTGGCGTGGTGCGCCGGCCTCGCGCTCGTGTTCGCCGTCGCCGCGGCGTGGGGGTTCCGCCGGCGGCGGTGACCGGCACCGCGTGCGGCGCCGGCCCCGCGCGGCTCAGCCCTCGGCGGCCCCCTCGTGGCCGCGCTGCTCGTCCAGGAGGCCGGCGGCGGCGTCGCCGTCGGCCTCCTGCGCCAGGCCCTGGCGCATCTGGTCGACCTTCGCCTCCGGCACGCGCGGCGCGAGCAGCGGCGTGTCACGGTCGACGACGGCCTCGACCACCACCGGCCGGTCGGCCGCGAGCGCCTCGCGCCAGGCGTCGGCGACCTGCTCCGGCCGCTCGACGCGGATCCCGCGCAGGCCGAGCAGCTCGGCGTACCCGGCGTAGGGGAAGTCCGGCACGTGCTGGGAGGTGGCGAAGCGCGGGTCGCCCTCCATCTCCCGCTGCTCCCACGACACCTCGGCGAGGTCGCGGTTGTTCAGCACGAGCACCACGAACCGCGGGTCGGCCCAGTCGCGCCACCGGGCGGCCACGGTGACCAGCTCGTTGATGCCGTTCATCTGCATGGCGCCGTCGCCCGCGAGCGCCACGACGGGCCGGTCGGGGTGCAGCAGCTTCGCGGCCAGCCCGTACGGCATCGCGGAGCCCATCGACGCGAGCGTGCTGCTCAGGTGGGCCGGCACCCCGGCCGGCAGGCGCAGGAACCGGGCGTACCAGTAGGTCACCGAGCCGACGTCGACGGCCACCTGGGCGTCCGCCGGCAGGTGGGCGGACAGCTCGTGCACCACGAGCTGCGGGTTGAGCGCCGCGGTGCGCTGCTCGCCCCGCCGGGCGGCGACGTCCTGCCACCCGCGCACGAAGCCCTCCACCTCCCCGCGCCAGCCGGCCCGCTCGGGCAGCAGCGGCAGCAGCGCCTCGAGCGTCTCGGCGGCGTCCCCGACGAGCGGCGCCTCGACCGGGTACTTCGCCCCGACGTTGCGGCCGGTCAGGTCGACCTGCACCGCGCGGGCCCGGCCGGGGGCGGGGTAGAACTCGGTCCACGGGTCGTTGCTGCCGACGATCAGCAGGGTGTCGCACCCGGCCATGAGGTCGGCCGACGCCGTGGTGCCCAGGTGCCCCATGACCCCGCAGTGGTACGGCAGCGACTCGTCGAGCAGCGGCTTGCCCAGCAGCGACGTCGTCACGCCGGCGCCGAGGCGCTCGACGACGGCGCGCACCTGCTCCGTCGCGCCGCGGGCGCCCTGGCCGACCAGCACGGCGACGCGCTCGCCCGCGGTAAGCACGTCGGCGGCGCGCCGCAGGTCGTCGTCGTGCGGCACGACCCGCGGGCGGGCGACGGCCGTGGAGGACACGACGACCCCGTGCTCCTGGCCGAGCTCGGGCAGGTCGGCCTTCTGCACGTCGTGCGGCACGATCACGCACACCGGGCTGGAGGCGGCCCGCGCGGTGCGGAAGGCGTCGTCGAGCACGTGCGGGAGCTGCTCCGGCGCCATGACGGTCTGCACGTACTGGGCGCACACGTCCTTGAACAGCGTGTGCAGGTCCACCTCCTGCAGGTAGCCCGAGCCCAGCGCCGTCGTCACCACCTGCCCGACGATCGCCACGACCGGCCGGCGGTCGAGCTTGGCGTCGTACAGGCCGTTGAGCAGGTGGATCGCGCCCGGGCCCTGGGTGGCCAGGCAGACTCCCACCGTGCCGGAGTACTTGGCGTGGCCGGTGGCCATGAACGCCGCCATCTCCTCGTGGCGGGCGGTGACCAGCTCGACGTCGTCCTCGCGCCGCCGCAGCGCCGCCAGCAGCGGGTCGATGCCGTCGCCCGCGTAGCCGAAGACGCGCTCGACGCCCCAGTCGACGAGGCGCCCGACGATCCCGTCCGCGACCGTGCCGGCGCCGGTCTGCTCGCTGCTGCTCATGGCCCTCCCTCGGTGGGTCCCCTCCGTGCGGCGCGCCCCGCCGGCGCGCCGTCCCCGGCCATGCTGCGAGCGCCCCGGCCCGCAGGCACCCGGGCGGGCCCCGAGCGGCCCCGGGTGACGTGTGTCACCCATCCGTGAGACATTCGCAGCGAGGGGGAGGCGGCACGGGGCAGAGCTGCCACGGGCGGCAGCACGGGGACGACGAGGAGGACCCGATGAGCCAGGTCGCACCGAACGAGACGGCCGTCGCGCCCGAGGGTGGGCTGCGACGGGTCATGGGGCCGAAGCTGCTCCTGCTGTTCATCGTCGGGGACATCCTCGGCACCGGCGTGTACGCGCTGACCGGCCAGGTGGCCGGCGAGGTCGGCGGAGCGGCGTGGGCGCCGTTCCTGGTCGCGTTCGCCGTGGCCACGATCACCGGGCTGAGCTACCTCGAGCTGGTCACCAAGTACCCGCACGCGGCGGGCGCGGCGCTGTACACGCACAAGGCGTTCGGCATCCACGTGGTCACGTTCGTGGTGGCGTTCATGGTGATGTCCTCGGGCATCACCTCGGCGTCGACGGCGGCGAACGCGTTCGCCGGCTTCCTCTCGGACGGGTTCGGCCTCGGGCTCGCGCCGGGCAGCGGCGGGCTGCTGCTCGTCGCGCTGGGGTTCATGGCCCTCGTCGCCCTGGTGAACCTGCGCGGCGTGGGGGAGAGCGTCAAGGCGAACGTCGTGCTCACGCTCGTCGAGCTCTCGGGCCTGCTGCTGGTGATCTTCGTGGGCCTGTGGGGGATGACGCAGGGCCGCGCCGAGTTCTCCCGCGTGGTGGTCTTCGAGTCGTCGGACGACAAGGGCGTGTTCCTCGCGATCACCGCCGCGACCACCCTGGCGTTCTTCGCGATGGTCGGGTTCGAGGACTCGGTGAACATGGCCGAGGAGACCAAGGACCCCGTGCGCGACTTCCCCCGCATGATGCTCACGGGCCTGTCGATCACGGGGCTGATCTACGTGCTCGTGGCGATCACCGCCGTCGCGCTGGTGCCCGTCGGCAACCTCGTCGACGAGTCGCGCGGCTCGGCCCTGACCCAGGTGGTCGCCGCCGGCGCGCCGAACCTGCCGTTCGACACGATCTTCCCGTTCATCGGCATGTTCGCCGTGGCCAACTCGGCCCTCATCAACATGCTGATGGCCTCGCGGCTGCTCTACGGGCTGGCGAACCAGGGCGTGCTGCCGCGCTCGTTCGGCGCCGTCCACCCGACCCGCCGCACCCCGTGGGTGTCGATCCTCGTGACCACGGTGATCGCGTTCGGCCTCATCACGTGGGTGGTGCGCGAGTCCGGCACCGAGTCCGGCGCCAGCGCCGTCGCCCTGCTCGGCGGGACGACGTCGCTGCTGCTGCTGGTGGTCTTCACCGTCGTCAACGTGGCGCTGCTGGTGCTGCGGCGCGACCACGTCGCGCACGCCCACTTCCGCACCTGGACGCCGCTGGCCGTGCTGGGCGCGCTCACCTGCGCGTTCCTGGCCGGGCCGTGGGCCCGCAGCGCCGAGCAGATGCCGCAGTACACGATCGCCGGCGCGCTGCTCGCCGTCGGGCTCCTGCTGTCCGGGCTGACCTGGTTGTACACCCGCACGGTGCGGCACCGGAGCCTGCAGTTCGAGGACGTCGAGGCGCTGGACGAGCACCGCCCCGAGGGGCCGTACCCGCGGCGCCGCTGACCGGCCTCCACCCAGCCCGACCCGGCCCTCACCCGGCTCTCACCCGGCCCCGACCCAGCCCTGACCCGGCCCCGCCGGAGCGCGGCGGTCGGTCCGCCGACCGGTCAGTACGTGTAGTCCGCCCCCACGCGCCGCGCCCACGGGGTGTCGGGGCGGTGCGCCCACACCCGGACCCTGCCGTGGGCCTCCTCGCCCCGGCGCGCGGCGGTCACCTCCGCGAGAAGCAGCTCCTCGGGCAGGTTCCGCCGGGCCCAGTCGATGACGACGCGCACGTCCCGCTCGCCGTCGAAGCGGTAGGTCGCCTCCGCCGCGAAGTCCTCCCCGCCGTCGACGAACCGGTGCAGGAAGGTGACGTAGTACGTCGGCGTGGTGTCGGCGTCAGCGCCCTCGGGCACCTGCGCCGGCTGCGGCTCCCGCACCGGTCAGCTCGCCAGGGCGGCGTCGAACGCCTCGAGCAGCCGCTCGGAGAACAGCACGAACCGCACGTGCTCGACGTCGCCCGAGCCGTCGGCCTGCTCGGCCGCGGCGTCGTCGGGCCGCGGCGGGGGCGCCCAGCCGCGCACCGAGCCGACGGCGATGGTCGCGACGTCGTCGGGCTCCCACCCGTAGACCCCGGCGCTGACGGCCGGGAACGCGACCGACGTCGCGCCGAGGCCCGCGGCGACCTCGAGCGACCGGGCGAAGCACGAGCCGAGCAGCGCGGGGTCGGTCTGGCCGGCGTGGCGGTTCGGGCCCACGGTGTGGATCACCCAGCGCGCCGGCAGCGCGAAGCCGGGGGTGGCGACGGCGTCGCCCACCGCCAGGCCGCCGGGCAGCCGCGTGCGGCGCAGCTCCTGGCACGCCTCGAGCAGCTCGGGGCCCGCGGCGGCGTGGATCGCGCCGTCCACTCCGCCCCCGCCCAGCAGCGACGAGTTCGCCGCGTTGACGATGGCGTCGGTGTCGACCTTGGTGATGTCCCCGAGCTCCGCGGTGATGCGCACGGTCCCAGTTTGTCGCCGGGGCGGCGCGCTGGCGCGGGCGCGCCCGCACCGGAGCGCGTGTCAGTACCAGCGCGCGCCGGGGCGTGCGCTGGTACTGACACGCGGGGTATGCGGGCCGGGCCGGCGCGGCCGGCGGCGGGTCACGCGGCGGGCGGCGTCGGCGACGGGCCGGGCGACGGCGCCGGGTACGGGCCCGTGTAGCCGGCCTGCTCGTGGGCGGCGCGGGCGGCGGCCTTGTGCTCGTCGGGCACCAGCACCCACAGCACCAGGTACGCGAGCACCTGCGGGCCGGGCAGCAGCAGCGACGCGACGGTCAGGAGCCGCACCGCGGTGCGGTCCCAGCCGAAGTAGTCGGCGACGCCGGCGCACACGCCGCCGAGCATGCGCCCGCGTGCGGGCCGGAAGAACGTGCGACGGCCGGACGGCGGCTGCTGCGGGTACGGCTGGCCGGAGGAGGGAGCGCCGGGGTAGGGGGCGCCGGAGGGGCCGGGGTAGCGCGGGTCGGGGGCGGGGGTCGAGGCGGTGGGTTCCATGTCTCGAGCCTGCCCCCGCCGTCGCTCGCCCGGTATCGGGTGGCGCCCGGATCCGACCCTGACCCTCGGCCGGTGCCGTCCGGGTGTCGCCCGGGCGGGCGGCGGACCCGTGCCGGGGCCCTAGGGTGTGCCATGGCGGGGGCGGACGGTGCCGCCCGGATCGGCACGGAGGAGGTCAGGGTGGCCGGGACCAGGACCGCTCCCCGCGCGACCCGCGGAGGCCGCGCCGGCCGCGTGGCGCTCGGCGGCGTCGGCGTCCTGGGCGAGCTGCTCGTCACCGCGGGCGTGCTGCTCGGGCTCTTCGTCGTGTGGCAGCTGTGGTGGACCAGCGTCGAGGCTGAGGGCGAGGCGCAGGCCCTCATGGCGGACTTCCAGCAGACCCTGCCGCAGGCCCCGCGCGTCGCCGGTGAGCTGCGCACCGACGAGCCGCCGGTCCCCGAGGCGGTCGCGCCGGGGGAGGTGCTCGGCGTGCTCGTCGTGCCGGAGTGGTACGGGCGCACCGACAACGCGATGCCGATCCTCGAGGGCACCACGCAGGCGGTGCTCGACAAGGCCGCCGCCGGCCACTACACGGAGACGCAGCAGGTCGGCGAGGTGGGCAACTTCGCGCTCGCGGGTCACCGCCGCAGCCACGGCAACTCGTTCCGCTACGTCGACGACCTCGAGCCGGGCGACCAGGTGGTCGTCGAGACCGGCAACGCCTGGTACGTCTACGAGGTGACCGGCCACGAGGTCGTGCTGCCCACCCAGGTCGAGGTCGTGGCGCCGGTGCCGAACGAGCCGGGTGCCGTCCCCGCCGAGCGGCTGCTCACCCTGACCACGTGCCACTCGCCCACGCTGGGCGAGTACGGCAACTCCCACCGCTGGATCACCTACGCGAAGCTCGTGGGCTGGATGGACCGCGCCGACGGCATGCCCGAGAGCGTGCTCTCCGACCCCGCCGTCCTGTGACGCGCCGGACGCCCCGAGCCCTGCTCACGCCCCGAGCCCTGCCGACGCCTGGAGCCCGCTGATGTACGCCTGGATCTTCCGCCACCTGCCCGGCAACCTGTTCTGGCGCGTCCTGCAGACGCTGGTGCTGCTCGCCGCCGTCGTCGCGGTGCTGTTCCTGTGGGTGTTCCCGTGGGCGGCCGACCGGTTCGACGTCCTCGACCCGAGCCTGGGCTGACCCCGGCGGCGCGCTAGCCGGGGCCCCGGGCGCCGCCGGCGGCGTCGGGTGGCTCCAGCGGGGACAGGTGCGTGAGCACGCACAGCCACGTGCCGTCCCGCCGGACGAACACGCACGACACCCGCTCGTGCTCCAGGAACGGGGTGCCGCGGTAGCGGCCGCCCGAGACGCCGCGGGCCACGGTCACGGCCGTGCGGCCGTCGACCCGCACCTCCATGTCGTGGGTCTCCATGACGTCGTGGACCAGGTCGCCCGAGGCCACGCGGGCGAGGAACGCGTCCTTGCGGTCCACGTTCCCGTCGGAGCCGACGACGAACCACTCGTCCGCCATGAACGCGCCGATCGCGGCGACGTCGTTGGCCACCATCGCGCGGTCCCACGCGGCCGCGACGTCGCGCAGCTCCTGCGCCGCGGCGTCGTCGGCTCGCTGCTCCCCGGCCGGCTGCTCGTCGTCGAGCGGTCCCATGGCACCAGCGTGCGTCAGGCGGAGTCCGCCAGCACCGCGGCGACCCGGCGCTGCGAGGCCCGGGCGAACTCCGGCCACCGGTCCCAGTAGTACGGCAGCGCCACCACGCCCTGCACCAGCACCCAGCCGCGCGCCCGCTCCCAGGCGGCGTCGGCGTCGGGCAGCCCGTCGGTGGCCGCCTCGCGGAACGCCCGGCGCGCGGCACCGTCGAACAGCCACCACGCGGGCGCCAGGTCCGCGGCCGGGTCGCCGACGCCGAGGGCGCCCCAGTCGATGACGGCGGTGAGCCGCCCGCCGTGCGCCAGGAGGTTGCCGGGCATGAGGTCGCCGTGGATCCAGCCCGGGACGGACGACGGCGGCGCGGCGAGGGCGCGCTCCCAGGCGCGCAGGGCGGCGCGGGCGTCGACCCGGCTCCCGCACGCCACGACCGCCGCCCGGACGTCGGCGTCGAGGCGGGCGAGCGGCACGCCGCGGCCGGTGCCGTCCTTGACCGGGCCGCCCGCCGTGCCCGTGGAGCGCAGCGCCCGCACGACCGCACCGAGCAGCACGGCGCCCTCGCGCGGGTCGAACCCCAGCGGCTCCCCGGCGAGCGGGTCGCCCGCGGCGCGGCCGGGCAGCCACGGCACCACGGACCACCGGAAGGGGTAGGCGTCGTCCGGCGCGCCCAGCGCCACCGGCGCCGGCACGGCGACGGGCAGCCGCGGGGCCAGCCGCGGCAGCCAGCGGGCGTCGGACTCCGCCTGCGCGGCCGCCCACGCCACCTTCGGCATCCGCGCCACGAGGTCGTCGCCGAGCCGGAACAGCCGGTGGTCCGTGCCCGACGCCGTCACCGGCGTCACCGGCAGGTGCGCCAGGCGCGGCAGCTGCGCGGCCACGAGCCGGCGGACGTCGTCGGCGGTGACGACGACCTCGTCGTCGTGCAGCTGCGGGGGCTCGGGCATGGCCGCACGCTAGGCCGCCGGCCGGCTCGCCGACCACCGGTTTCGCCGCCACGTGGCCGACGCGACGGGCGCGCCGGTTCCCAGGGCCGTTGCCGCAGGGCACAATGCCGCCGTGACCCCGACGACCGTCCGGACCGTCGCGCCCGGGCGCGGCCGGGCGCAGCTACCGCCCTTCCCGGACGAGGTGCCGCTGCCGGCCACCTTCGGCGACTGGTACCACCTGGCCGCCGGGAACCTCGGGCTCGCCGAGAAGCGCGACAGCGGAGCCCTGCGCCTCGTCGCCGGGGCGCTGGTCGTCGCGCTGTGCTCCTTCGGCCTCGGGGTGGGTGTCGCTCCAGCGCTCGCCGTCCTCCTCGGCGGCGGGCAGTGGCAGGGCTCCGACGTCGCGGCGCTGGTGCTGGGCCTCGTCGTGGTGCTCGCGGCTCTCGCCTGGTGGGCGTGGTTCAAGCGCGGCTGGGCACGGGCCCGGCGGCTGCGCTGGGCGTGGGCGGCGGCGCTGCGCGACCCGCGCGTCCTCGCCCTGCCCGCCGACCGGCGCGCGCCCGGCCGCCTCGACCCCGAGGCGCAGCACCCGTACCGCTCGCGGGCGGAGCAGGACGGCCCGCACCCGCACCCCGGGCTGCGGTCGGTCGGTGGGGTCTCGGGCGCGCTCGACGCCCTGCGGCTGGCGCTCCACCCATTGGCGCTCGCGGCGGGGGTGCTGCTGGTCGTCGCCGCGCTCCGCTACCCGGACCCCGGCGCGCGGGTGGTCGGCGTCGCGGTGGCGGTGCCGCTGACGCTGGCGGCCCTCGGCGGCACGGTGCGGGCCTGGTACCGCTTCGCCCGCGTCACGGCGCTGGCGGCCGACCAGCGGGACGACCTGGCGCGCTGGACGGGCTGGCGCGTGCTGCACGGCCTCGCCCAGCCGCGGGCGGCGCGGCCGCGCTGGCGGCGGGCGGACCTGGCGCTCCTGCCGGTGGCGCTCGTCGGGCTGCTGCTCTACCTGGGCCGGCTCGCCTCGGGCACGGTCACGGCGGTCCACCTGCTGGTGGGCGGGGGGCTCGTCGCCGTGCCGCTGGCGGTGCTGCTGGCCTCGTTCGGGGTGCGCGCGCTGCGGGCCCGCGCGGGCGACGGCGTGCTGGGCGTGCGGGTGCTGGCCGACGACGTGCCGCCCCAGGGCCCGACGGCGGTGGCGCCCGGGCCGGCGCGCCTGGAGCTGGCGGGCGCCGCGGGCGGCGCGGCCGCCGGCGCGGAGCCCGGGGCCGGCGCCGAGGCGGACGGCGCCCCCGTGCGGCTCGTGCGCCCCGACGGCACGGTCCTGCACCTCGCCGCCGTCGCGCTGGTCAGCGGCGTGCCGCACCTGCTCGTGACGCGCCGGCACTGGCTGGTGCTCGCCGACGCGTCGCAGGTGCCCCTGACGTGCGCCGCGGTGCGGGACCTGCGCGGCGCCGCCGCGGGCGCGGGGCTGCGGGTGCTCTGAGCGCCACGACGGCGGTGCCCCTGGCGCCCCGACGGTGGTGCCCCGGGCGTCGGAGCCTCACCAGCCGTTCGGGCTGAGCACCTTGCGGATCCGCTTCTCGCTGACGGGGCCGTCCGTACCCAGCTGCTGGGCGAAGAGCGACACGCGCAGCTCCTCGATCAGCCAGCGCACCTCCGCCAGCTCGGCGGCGCGCACGGGGTCGGCGGGACCGGCGGCGTAGGCGGCGCGCGCCTTGGCGAACGCCTCCTCCACGTCGTGCACCCGCCAGGCCAGCTCGGCGTCGCGGGCCGGGTTGGCCTGCGCCTTCTCCAGCCGGTACGACGCCGCGCGCAGGTAGCGCACCAGGTGCGGCAGCCGCCGGGGCGGGGTGGCGCCGACGAAGCCGGGGTGGACCAGCGTGGCCGCGTGGTCGCGGACGTCGGTGAGCGTGTTGAGCAGGGCCAGGGACGACGTGCCCCGCACCTCGGCCTCGAGCGCGCGCCACGCGGACAGCGCGGCGACGACGTGCCCGGCGGCGCGGTGGACCTCGTCCTCCAGGTGCCCGCGCACGAACGCCCGCGCCTCCGTGTACGAGTCCGCGGTGCGGATCTGTACGGCGTCGGGGCCGGGCGGCGTGCCCGGCGCGAGGTCCGCGTCGCCGCTGGTGAGGGCGGTGACGGCGGCCAGCTGCAGGTCCGCGACGAGGGCGTCGGTGTTCCGGTACGGGCTCGCGGCCAGCGTGAGCGCCTGCTTGCCGGTCCACCGCGAGGTGACGCGGCCCGGCTGCAGCGCGGTCTCGGCGAGCAGCAGCCGGCGCACGCCACGGGCGTGCGTGGCGTCCCGCCCGGCGGCGTCGGCGAGGATGCGCAGCGCCACGGTGGGCTCGTGCCGGGGCCCGGGCTCCTCGACGAGCGCCGGGTAGCCGCGCACCACGACGCCGCCGCCGAGGTCGGTGGAGACCGCGTCGGGCAGCGCGGGCAGCTCCGCCGGCCAGGTCGTCAGGCCGGTGCGCTCGGCGACGGCGGGGCCGCCCGGGGCCGCGGGGGCGGACGACGCGGCCGGCCGCGTCTGCGGCCGCGCGGCGTCGTTGGCGGCCGGCGCCCCGGCGGCACCCTGTGCGGCCCTCGCCTCCTCGAGCGCCCGGCCGACCGCGCCCTTGACGGCCGCGCGCACGGCCGCCTCGGCCTGCGGCGCCAGCCGGCGCTGCAGCGACAGCAGGTCCTTGGACTCCTCCACGGCCGCGAGTGCCGCTCCGCGCCCGCCGCGCCCGCCTCCGTCGCGACCGCCGTCGCCCGCCGTGCCCTCGACCCGGAACGTCACCCGCAGGTGCGCGGGCAGCCGCTCGACCCGCTCGGCGTCCCACACGTCGTCGGGCACCACGACGTCGCGCAGCGCCCGCACGGCGCGCGTGAACGCGGCGTGGAACGGCTCGGCCATGTCGCCGGCACGGGTCATGTCCTGCCAGGCCGGGGTGTTCTGCCGCAGCCACGCCGCGACCGCGGCCCCGACGTCGGGCGCCGGCACGAGCTGCACGCGCACCGCCTTGGGCAGCGACCGGATCGTGGCCACGCACAGCTCCTCCAGCAGCCCGGGCACCATCCAGTCGAAGCCGGCGGGCGACAGCCGCGGCAGCACCGACAGCGGCACGTGCACGGTGACGCCGTCGGCGTCGGTGCCGGGCTGGAACTGGTAGGTCAGCGGCAGCGTGACCTCGCCCTGCGTCCACGTCTCGGGGAACTGGTCCGGGTCCACGGCCGCGACGTCGACCAGGTCCTCGAGGCGGAACGTCAGCAGCTCGGGGGTCTCCTGCCGCGCGCGCGACCACCACCGGTCGAAGTGCCGGGCACTGACCACCGAGGCGGGGATGCGCTCGTCGTAGAAGGCGAACAGGTCGTCCTCGGAGGCCACCAGCCCGCGCCGGCGCGAGCGGGCCTCGACCTGCTCGGCCTCCTCGAGCAGCCGGCGGTTCTCGGCGAAGAAGGCGTGGTGGGTGGTCCACTCGCCCTGCACCAGGGCGTGGCGCACGAACATCTCGCGCGCGGCCTCGGGGTCCACCTTGGCGTACAGCACGGGCCGGTCGGCCACGATCGGGACGCCGTACAGCAGCACCTTCTCGGTGGCCATCGCGGCGCCCTGCTTGGTGGACCAGTGCGGGTCGGAGTAGGTGCGCTTGGCCAGGTCGCCCGCCAGCTCCTCGGCCCACTCCGGCTGGATGCGCGCGACGTCGCGGGCCCACAGCCGCGAGGTCTCCACGAGCTCGCCCGCCATGACCCACGCCGGCGGCTTCTTGCTCAGCGGCGAGCCGGGGAAGATCGCGAACCGCGCGCCGCGGGCGCCGAGGTACTCGTTGCGCGCCTGCTTGGCGGCGCGGCGCAGCGCCCGCTCGCGGGCCTCGCCCTTGAGGTGGGCCACCGCCGAGGCCTTGACCTCGCCGGTGTCCTGCATGCCGACCTGGCTCAGCAGGCCGGCCAGCAGCGCGCGGTGCACCGTCTCGCCGTCCCACTCCCGGCGCAGCTCGCCGGCGCGCGGCTGGGCACCCGCCTCGGCGGGCGGCTCCACGAGGTCGCCGCCGCCGGCACGCGGGCGGAACGACATGTCGATGCCGAGCGGCCGGCTCATCTCGCGCAGCTGGGCCACGACGTCCTGCCACTCGCGCACCCGCAGGAAGTTGAGGTGCTCGGCCTTGCACAGCCGGCGGAACGCGGAGCCGGACAGCTCGTGCTGCTGCCCGCGCACGTACTCCCACAGGTTGAGGTAGCTCAGGAAGTCCGACGTCGGGTCGGTGAACCGGGCGTGCAGCTGGTCGGCCTGCTGGCGCACCTCGGCCGGCCGCTCGCGCGGGTCCTGGATGCTCATGACGGCGGCGATGATCGCCACCTCGCGCGCCACCCCGAGCCGCGAGCCCTCGATGATCATGCGGGCCAGGCGCGGGTCCATCGGCAGCTGCGCCAGCGTGCGCCCGACGTCGGTCAGGCGCGTGCGCCCCTCGCGGGTCTCGAGCGCGCCGAGCTCGCGCAGCAGCTGCACGCCGTCGCGCACGGCGCGGGTGTCCGGCGGCTCGACGAACGGGAACCGCGCGACGTCGTCGGGCGCGGTGACCACGCCGACGGAGATCATCTGCAGCAGCACCGACGCGAGCGAGGTGCGCAGGATCTCCGGCTCGGTGTACTCGGGCCGGTTCTCGAAGTCCTCCTGCGAGTACAGGCGGATCGCGACGCCGTTCGCCACGCGCCCGGAGCGTCCGGAGCGCTGGTTGGCCGACGCCTGCGAGATCGCCTCGATCGGCAGGCGCTGCACCTTGGTGGCCTTGGAGTAGCGCGAGATGCGCGCCAGGCCCGTGTCGACGACGTAGTGGATGCCCGGCACGGTCAGCGAGGTCTCGGCCACGTTGGTGGACAGCACGATGCGCCGGCCGGGGTGCGACGCGAAGACGCGGTGCTGCTCGGCCGCCGACAGCCGCGAGTACAGCGGCAGGATCTCGACGTGGTCGGGCCGCCTGGGGTCGCGGGTGCGCTCCCCGAGGTGGCCCTCGAGGCCGTCGAGGGCGTCGTGGATCTCCCGCTCGCCGGACAGGAACACCAGGATGTCGCCCGGGCCCTCGGTCATGAGCTCGTCGCAGGCCTCGAGGATGCCGGTGACCAGGTCCTTGTCCTCCGCGCCCTTGGGCACGCGGCCCGTCTCGGGGTCCGCGTCCGGCGTCAGCGGGCGGTAGCGGATCTCCACGGGGTAGGTGCGCCCGGAGACCTCCACGACGGGGGCGGCCTTCGGCAGCACGGCCACGACGTCCTCGGGCGCCCCGCCGACCTCGGCCAGGTGCGCGGGGGAGAAGTGCTCGGCGAACCGCTCGGAGTCGATCGTCGCGGAGGTGATGATCACCTTGAGGTCCGGGCGCTGCGGCAGCAGCCGGGACAGGTACCCGAGCAGGAAGTCGATGTTCAGCGACCGCTCGTGGGCCTCGTCGATGACGATCGTGTCGTAGGCCAGCAGCTGTGGGTCGCGCTGGATCTGCGCCAGCAGGATGCCGTCGGTCATGACCTTGACCAGCGTCTGCTCGCTGGACTGGTCCGTGAACCGCACCTGGTAGCCGACGATGTCGCCGAGCGGCGTGCCCAGCTCCTCGGCGATGCGCTCGGCCACGCTGCGCGCCGCGATCCGCCGCGGCTGCGTGTGCCCGATCTGCCCGGCCCGGCCGCGGCCCAGGTCGAGCAGGATCTTGGGCAGCTGGGTGGTCTTGCCGGAGCCGGTCTCGCCGGCCACGACGACGACCTGGTGCTCGGCGATCGCGCGCGCGATGTCCTCGCGGCGCGCAGAGACGGGCAGCTGCTCGGGGTAGGCGATCGGCGGCACCTCGACGGCGGCGCGGGCCGCGGCCAGCCGCTCGAGGTGCTCGCGGGAGACGCGGCGAGGGCCGCGCTCGCGGTCGGTGCGGTCGGTGCGGTCGGCGCGCCGGCGTCCGCCGTCCTGCTTGCGGGTGCCGGCCTCGGTCCCGTCCGCGGTGGCGGTCCCAGCGCGGGTCTCGGCACCGGTCTCCGTGGTGGTCGCGGCGGTCGGGCCGCGCCCGCCACGCCGCGCTCTGCCGCCCCGACGCCGGGTGCGCTCGGGCGCGCGCTCGCTCTCGGCGGGCGTGGGGGAGGCGGGATCGGTGCTCACGACGTTCCATTCTCTCAAGCGGCGCAACCTCAAACCCGCCGGGGCCGGGCAGCCCTGCGGGCCGGGGCGGTCTTGCGCCGCCGTGGTGGAATCGACGGGTGCTCACCCGCGCCCGGACCCGCTTCGACCTGATACCCCGCCGCGTGCGCGTGCACGCCGTCCGCGAGCTCTCCGGCTCCCTGCGGCGCACCACGTTCCGCGACGTCGAGGGCGCCGACCCGGCCGCCCCGTCGTCGCTCGCCGCGCTGACCGCGCCCGGCCCCGAGGACCACGTCAAGGTCTTCCTGCCCGACCCCACGACCGGCGTGCTGCACGCCCCGTGGGTGGCCCCCGACGGTGGCCTGCAGCGCCCCGCCGACGGCGTCTCGATCTCCCGCGACTACACGGTGCGCGCCACGCGGACCGTGGACGGGGTGGCCGAGCTCGACGTCGACTGGGTGCTGCACGGCGACGAGGGCCCGGCGTCGGCGTGGGCGGCCCGCGCGCAGGAGGGCGACGAGCTCGTGCTCGCCGGCCCGCGGGGCAGCCTCGGGGTGCCGGAGGGGCTCGGCCGGCTCACGGTGGTCGCGGACGAGACCGGGCTGCCGGCCGCGGCGCGGTGGGTCGACGCCGTGGAGCCGGACGTGCCGGTCACGGCGATCGTCGAGATCGGCGACGACGTCGACGAGGCGCACGTGGAGGCCGAGCTCGGCCGCGCGTCCGTCGAGATCCTGTACCGGGCCGACGGGCCGGGGCAGGTCGAGGAGGCCGTGCGGTCGCTCGGCGGCCTCGAGGCGGACGAGCTCCTCGTGGCGCTCGGCGAGGCGGGCGAGCTGGTGCCCGTGCGGCGGTACCTGCGCCGGGAGCTGGGCGTCGCGCCCGAGCAGCTGTCGATCTCCGGGTACTGGCGCCGCGGCGTGGTCAACCTCGATCACCACCTGCCGCTGGACCCGACCGACCCGGACTGACCCGGAACGAGAGGGCGGGTGCTCAGGCGTCGCCGGACAGGCGCCCGCTCTGGCCCTGCAGCTCGTCGATCAGCTCGGACGCCTGCGCCTTGGTGAGGCTCTCCGGCACGTCGCGGCCGGCCTCGCGGGCGAGCGTCTGCAGGTAGCTCAGCTGGGCGCCGGTGGCCGGCTCGTCACCGGTCGCCCAGCTCCCGGGGTCCTTGATGGTGCCGTCGGTCGTGTCGCTCATGGGGTCAACGTAGGGGCGGCGCCGGACCGACGCGCGGCGAGCCGCCGGGCACCGGACGGACCGGGTCGCCGCCCCGCGGGTCCGTCTAGCCTGACCGGGTGACCACCCCGCGCGCCGCGCTCGTCGCCGAGCTCACCGCCGAGCTCACCGCCCTGGCCGAGCAGCGCGCCGCCGTCGAGGCCGCCCTGCGCCGGGCGCTGCTGCGCGCGGCGAGCGAGAAGGTCGGGCAGGCGCTCATCGCCGAGGCGATGGGCGTGTCCCAGCCGGCGGTGTCCCAGGCGATCACGACGGCGCGCAAGGACGTGCTCGCGCGCACCGCCGCCGGCCGGTCGGTGCTGGAGCACCGCCGCGCGCTGCTGGAGGCGGCCAGGGCGCACCGGGCCAAGGACGTGCGGGTCGTGGGCGCCGCCGCCCGCGGCGAGGACGGCGGGGTGCTGGAGGTCCTGGTCCGGCTGCCCGCCACCGCGGGCCCGCACGAGCCCGCCACGCTCTCGGGTGCGCTGGCCGGCGTGCTCGGGCGGCAGGTCGACGTCGCCGCCGAGCACCTGCTCGACGCGCAGGCGCTCGCGGTGCGGGCCGCCGACGCGGTCCCGCTGTGACCCGCCGTGACCCCGCGCGTCCCGCTGTGATCCGGCGCGCGTGGTAGGACGGACCGTGCGCATCGCCGTCCTCGACGACTACCAGCAGGTCGCCCACCGCTACGCCGACTGGGCCGGCCTCGGCGCCCCGATCGTCTTCCTCGAGGAGCCGCTGCCCGACGACGACGCGGTCGCCGCGGCGCTCGCGGGCTGCGACGTCGTCGTCGCCATGCGCGAGCGCACGGCGTTCACCGCGGAGCGGTTCGCGCGGCTGCCCGACCTGCGGCTGCTCGTCACCACAGGCAGGCAGAACGCGGCGATCGACCTGGCCGCCGCGCGCGCCCACGGCGTCGTGGTGTGCGGCACGGACTCCCCGGCGTCGGCGACGCCCGAGCTGACCTGGGCGCTGATCCTCGCGCTGGTGCGGAACGTGACCGAGGAGGACGCGCGCCTGCGGGCCGGCGGCTGGCAGCGGACGGTCGGCGCCGACCTGGCGGGGCAGCGGCTCGGCGTCGTCGGGCTCGGGCGCCTCGGCGCGCAGGTCGCGACGATCGGCGCGGCGTTCGGCATGGACGTCGTGGCGTGGTCCCAGCACCTGGACCCGGACGTCGCCCGGGGCTTCGGCGTGACGCCGCTGGACAAGGAGGACCTGTTCGCGACGTCGGACGTCGTGACCGTGCACTACAAGCTGAGCGAGCGCAGCCGCGGGATCGTCGGCCGCGACGACATCGCCCGGATGAGGCCGACCGCGTACCTCGTCAACACCTCGCGCGGGCCCCTCGTGGACACGGCCGCGCTGCTCGAGGCGCTGCACGCCGGGACGATCGCGGGCGCCGGCCTGGACGTGTACGACGACGAGCCGCTGCCCGCCGACCACCCGCTGCGCTCCGCCCCGCGCACCGTGCTCACGCCCCACCTGGGCTACGTCACGCACGGCACCTACGAGGTCTTCTACCGCCAGGCCGTCGAGGACATCACCGCCTGGGCCGGAGGCCGCCCGCTGCGGCTCCTGACCTGACGCCGCACCGGCTCAGGGGGTGATCCAGGCCAGCGGGGCCGCCGGGCCGACGGCGTCGCCCGGGGCGGCCGCGTGGGCGAGCGTGCCCGCGGTCTCGGCGACGAGGCGGGTCTCCGCCTTCATCGCCTCGACCACCGCGAGCGGTTGGCCGTCCGCGACCGCCGCGCCGTCGTCGGCCAGCCAGCGCACCAGCGTGCCCGGGACGGGGGCGACGACGGCGGTGCGGCCGTCGGCGTCTGCGGCGCCGGGTGCAGCGGCGCCCGGCCCGGCGAGCCCGGCGAGGCCGCCGAGCGCCTCCGCCGGCACCCGCAGCCGCGTCCGCCGCCCGTCGAGCTCCACCCACGTCTCGACGACGCCCGGCTCCGGCCCCGGGTCGGCGAGCGCCTGCACGGCCGGCCGGGCGGCCAGCTCGGTCTCGATCCACTGGGTGTGCACGGCGAAGTCCGCCGCCCCGCCGGGCGCGGCGAACGCCGGGTCGGCGAGCACGGCGCGGTGGAACGGCAGCACGGTGGGCACGCCGTCGACGCGCAGCTCCGCCGCCGCGCGCCGGGCCCGCGCCAGGGCGGCGTCGCGCGTCGGCCCCCACACCACGACCTTGGCGATCAGGGAGTCGAACTCGCCCGGCACCGTCGAGCCGGCCGTCACGCCGGCGTCGACCCGCACCCCCGGGCCGGCCGGCGCGTCGAACCGCTCGACCCGGCCCGGCGACGGCAAGAACCCCCGCGCCGGGTCCTCGGCGTTGATGCGCAGCTCGACCGCGTGCCCGCGCACCGGCGGCGGCGCGGTCACGGAGAGGGGTCGCCCGTCGGCGATCCGCAGCTGCTCGACGACGAGGTCGAGGCCGGTGGTCTCCTCGGTGACCGGGTGCTCCACCTGCAGCCGGGTGTTGACCTCGAGGAACGACAGCGTGCCGTCGACCCCGAGGAGGAACTCCACGGTCCCGGCGCCGCGGTAGCCGGCCGCCGCGCAGACCGCCCGGGCCGCCGCGGCGACGCGCTCGCCCACGCCGTCGGGCAGGAACGGCGCGGGCGCCTCCTCGACGAGCTTCTGGTGGCGGCGCTGCAGCGAGCAGTCCCGCGTGCCGACGACGACGACGTTCCCGTGGGCGTCGGCGAGCACCTGCGCCTCGAGGTGGCGGGGGCGCTCGAGGAACCGCTCGACGTAGCACTCGCCGCGCCCGAACGCCGCGGTGGCCTCGCGCCGGGCGGCCTCGAACAGCTCGGCCACCTCGTCGAGCACGTGGGCGACGCGCAGGCCGCGCCCCCCGCCGCCGTGCGCGGCCTTGATCGCCACGGGCAGGCCGTGCGCCTCGGCGAACGCCACGGCCTCGGCCGCCGACGCCACCGGACCGTCGGTGCCCGGCACGAGCGGGGCGCCCACCGACCGCGCCAGCGCGCGGGCGGCCACCTTGTCGCCGAGCAGCTCGATCGTCTCCGGCGGGGGACCCACCCACGCCAGGCCGGCGTCGAGCACGGCCCGGGCGAAGGCCGCGTCCTCCGACAGGAACCCGTAGCCCGGGTGCACGGCGTCCGCGCCGGAGCGCCGCGCGACGTCGAGCAGCGCGCCGGCGTCCAGGTAGGTCTCGGCGGCGGTGCGGCCGGGCAGCGCCCACGCCTCGTCGGCGACGCGCACGTGCAGCGCGTCGCGGTCGGGGTCGGCGTAGACGGCCACGGAGGCGACGCCCAGGTCGCGGCACGCGCGGGCGACACGCACGGCGATCTCGCCACGGTTGGCCACGAGCACCTTGGTCAGCCGGGTCAGGGTCATGCGGGGGTCTCGCTCTCGGCGGGGACGGAGTCAGGGCCTGCGACAGGGCCCGCGACAGGGCCGGGGACGGGGACGAACCGCACCCGCGCGCCGGCGGGCAGCTGGCCGAGCAGCGGCACCTGCGCGCCCACGACGGCGGCGGCCACGGGGTAGCCGCCGGTCAGGGGGTGGTCGGCGAGGAACAGCACCGGCTGACCGTCGGGCGGCACCTGCAGGGCGCCCGTCACGCAGCCCTCGCTCGGCAGCTCTCCGCCGCGCGACCGCGGGACCGGGGTGCCCGCCAGCCGCAGTCCCACGCGGTTGCTGCGCGGCGTGACCTCCCACTCCTGGCCGGTCAGCGCGGCGACGCCGGCGTCGCCGAACCAGTCGGCGCGCGGGCCGAGCACCACGTGCAGCACGACGACGTCGCCGGGCGCGGGCAGGCGATCCCCGGGCGGGTGATCCGCGGACCACGGCTCCGGGGCGCCCGGGCGCACGGTGGGGCCCGGCAGCCCCGGGTCGGCCGCCGGCAGCCCGGGGCTGCCGGCGCCCACGGGCAGCACGTCCCCGGCCGCCGCGGGCGCGGGGCCCAGGCCGGCCAGGACGTCGGTGGACCGCGAGCCCAGCACCGGCGCGACGGCGACGCCGCCGCGCACCGCCACGTAGGTGCGGGCGCCGCGCGCCGGGACGCCCAGGCGCATCTCGTCGCCGTCGTCGAGCGCGAACGCGGCCGGCCCGGCCGCCGACGCCGTCCGCGGCGTGCGGGCCCGGCCGTCCGGGGTGCCGTCCGAGGTGCCGCCGGGCGTGCCGCCCGGCGCGACGCCCGCCGTGCCGTCCGAAGAAGCGCCCGGGACGACCGTGACCGGCGCCGGCGCGCCCGCCACCGCCACGACCTGCGGGCCCCGGGCGCGCAGGCGCGCGGGCCCGACCACCTCGAGCGTCGCGGCCCCGGGTGCGTTGCCGACGGCGCGGTTCGCCGCGCGCAGGCTCTCCGGGTCCAGGGCGCCCGACGCCGTGACGCCGAGGCGGGCGAGGCCGGGCCGCCCGAGGTCCTGCACGAGGGTCTGGACGCCGGGGGCGACGACGACGAGCGCCCCGGCGCTCGCGGCGGGTGCCCCGGTCGGTTCCGCGGAGGCGGCGACCGCATTCGTGGCCGGCCCCGCACCCGTGGCCGTCCCCGCAGCCCTGTCCGGCTCGGACCCTGGCCGCGACCCCGGCCCCGGCCCCGGCGTCCCGCGACCGGCCCCGCCCCGCGCCCGCGCCCGCACCGCGACGAACCGCACGAGGTCGCCGGGCTGCCAGAGCGACGGCGGCTCCCGGTCGGCGTCCCAGACCCGCACGTCCGTGCGCCCGACGAGCTGCCACCCGCCCGGGCTCTCCCGCGGGTAGACGCCGGCATAGGGGCCCGCCAGCGCCACCGAGCCGGCGGGCACGGCGGTGCGCGGGCTGCGTCGGCGCGGCACGTCCGGCCACGCCGCCGCGCGCTCGTCGCGGGCGGCCGTGAGGTAGGCGAACCCGGGCGCGAAGCCCATGTGACCGACCACCCAGGTCCGCTCCGTGTGGCGGCGCACCAGCTCCTGCGCCGACCACCCGAGCAGCGCCGCCGCCTCGTCGAGGTCCTCGCCGTCGTACGCCGTGGGGATCTCGACGTGCCGGCTCCGCGCCGCCGGCCGCCGCACGAGCGGCCGGCCGCGCAGCTCCGCCGCGAGCGCCGCGGCCGTCACCGCGGACGGCCGGAACGGCACGAGCACCGTCCGCGCCCCCGCCACGGGCTCGCCGACGCCGCGCACCGGGTCGTCGGCCAGCGACTCGACCAGCGCGACGGCCTGGTCGAGGTCGTCCACCTCGACGAGCACGGCGTCGTCGCGGGCGGGCAGGATCCGCACGCTCAGGCCCCGGCCCCGGCCCCGGACCCGGACCCCGCGGGGGCCGCCGCGCCGCCCGCCGCCCCGGCCGCCGCGGCGAAGGGCCGCACCGCCACGCCGGCGGCGTCGAGCACCTCGCGCACCCGCCGCGCCATCACGACGGCGCCGGGCGTGTCCCCGTGCACGCACACCGAGTCGGCGGGCACGGCCACGAGCGACCCGTCGGCCGCCTCGACGACCCCCTCGGTGACCAGCCGCAGCACGCGCCGCGCGACCTCGTCCGGGTCGTCGAGCACGGCGCCCGGCTCCCGCCGCGGGACGAGCGTCCCGGCCGGGGTGTAGGCCCGGTCGGCGAACGCCTCCGCGACGGTCCGCAGCCCGGCCGCCTCGGCGGCGGCCAGCGACCGCGACCCGGGCAGGCCCAGCAGCGCGAGCGAGGGGTCGACATCGGCGACGGCCGCGGCGACGTCGGCGGCGACCCGCTCGTCCACGGCCGCGGTGTTGTAGAGCGCGCCGTGCGGCTTCACGTAGGTGACGCGCGTGCCCTCCGCCGCGGCCAGCGCCTGGAGCGCCCCGACCTGGTAGGCGACGTCGGCCTGCAGCTCGTCGCTCGGCACCTCTATGCGCCTCCGGCCGAAGCCCGCCAGGTCGCGGTAGCCGACGTGCGCCCCGACGGCGACGCCGCGGGCGGCCGCGAGGCGCACGGTCCGGCGGATCGAGGCCGGGTCGCCGGCGTGGAAGCCGCACGCCACGTTGGCCGACGACACGACGACGAGCATCGCCGCGTCGTCGCCGAGGGTCCAGCGGCCGAACCCCTCGCCGAGGTCGCTGTTGAGGTCGACGGCGGTCATACGGCCAGTGTGCGCCCTGGTCGGGGACGCGTCCGGGAGCCGTCACCGCACGGGGCCCGGCCGGTGGCCACGACGGGTCCCACGAGGGGTCCCGCGAGGGAGCCCACGAGGGCGCCGGGACGGCGCCGATCCGGTCGCCGGGACGGGCGCGAGGGTGAACGCGGGTGATTCTGCCGGTGAACTTCGTCGGAAAGGGTGGCGGGGCGCGGGGGCGAGGCCGACAGTGGGACCGTGGGGGAGCCGCCTGGTTCTCCCGGACCCTGGGCACGGGGGGCGCTGTCGACCTCCGGGCCGCGAGGGTGCGGTCGTCTCGTGCGTCCGGAAGGTCCGTTCATGGTGGAGTCCTTGCCGCCCGACCACCTGCCGCCGGCCGCGGTGCGCGACCGGCGGCGTCGTGTGCTCCGCCGCGCGGGGGCGAGCGTGCTCGCCGGCGCGCTCGTGACCGGACTGCTGGCGACGGCGTCCGCGAGCGTGCCCGCGACGGCACCGCCGCCCGCCGCCCCGCAGGCCGGTCCCGCGGAGGACGTCGCGCCGGGCGCGCTCGGGCACGCGGTCTCGGTGGGGCGGGTCGGCACCGGTGTCGGCCTGGAGTCGCTCGACCAGATCTTCGCGCTGCTGGAGCGGGCCGAGCGCGGCGCGCAGGAGTCCGGACGGGCCGCGAGCGCCGAGGTGCAGCAGGCGGCCGCCGAGCTCGGGATGCTGCTCAGCACCTACTCGGCGCAGAACCCGTGGGTCCTCCCCGCCGCGCAGGCCGCCGCCGCTGCGGCGCAGCAGGCCGGGGAGGGCGAGGCCGCGGTGGGCGAGATCGACGCCGACGCGGCCGGACCTGACGCGGCCGGACCCGACGCGGCCGGACCCGACGCGGAGGCCTCAGCACCTGAGCTCACGGCGCCGGAGCCCGGCCCCGCGCCGCTCGCCGTCGCCCCCGCGTCGTTCGGCGACGCCGGGCACGGCGACTCGGCGCGGCCCGTCACCTTCGACGACCTCGTCCTCGCGGCCACACGCCTGGCCGACCTGCTCGACCCGGCGCAGGCCTACGAGGTCTCCCTCCGGCTCGCGCCGTGGCCCGCGGCGGCCGGGCTGCGGACGGGCACCTCGCCGCTCACCGACAGCCTGCGCGCCGTCGTCGGCCGCTACGGGTCGTCCACGGCCGGCTACCTCAACGGGCGCATCCCCCTCGACGTGCTGTGCCCGCTGCCGTTCGCGCCGGGCCACCGCCTGCGCTGCGACGCCGCGGCCCAGCTCGCGGCGCTCGACGCGGCGTTCGAGGAGCGGTTCGGCCGCTCGCTCCCGATGACGGACTCCTACCGCACCTTCGACTCGCAGGTGCGGCTCAAGGCCACCAAGGGCTTCCTCGCGGCGACGCCCGGGTACTCGAACCACGGCTGGGGGATCGCCGTCGACCTCGGGTACCCGATCAGCACCGGCCTGTCCGAGGAGTACCGCTGGCTGCGCCTGCACGGCCCCGACTACGGCTGGGACAACCCGTCGTGGGCGCGGCTCGACGGCAGCAAGCCCGAGCCGTGGCACTTCGAGTTCTTCGCGGCCGGCCCCGTGCCCCACCGCGCCGCGTCGGAGCAGGACATCGCGACCGGACCGTCCGCCGGGGCGCCGGCCGGCGGCACGTGGGGGCAGGGCCCGACGGCGTCGCCCGCGCCCGGCACGACGGCGTCCCCGGCCGGGGGCGCCAGGCCCGGGTCGACGGCCGAGCCGACGCCGTCGACGAAGCCCACGCCGAAGCCGTCACCGTCCGCGAAGCCCACGCCCAGGCCGTCGCCCAGCCCCAAGCCCAGGCCGTCGCCCAGCCCGACGACCGAGCCCACGCCCAGCCCGACGCCGGAGCCCACGCCCAGCCCGACGCCGGAGCCCACGCCGAAGCCGTCGCCGTCGCCCAGCCCGGAACCGACCCCGGGCGAGACGCCGGGCCAAGGGCCCGTCGAGTCGCCCGACGAGACGCCGAGCCAGCGACCGGGCCCGGACGAGCCCCCGAGCGGAGGGCCGGCGCCGGTGACGGAACCGACCCCGGAGGAGGACCCGGCGCCGGCGTCGTCGCAGACGCCCCCCGCCGAAGAGGCGGGGGCCGCCGACGACGAGCCGAGCGGGGCACCGTCCGCGGCGGCCCAGTCCGTGATGCCGTCAGCGGAACCGTCCCAGGAGCCGTCCCAGGAGTCGTCCGCCGAGTCGTCCGCCGAGTCGTCCGCCGAGCCGTCCGCCGAGCCGTCCGAGGAGCCGGAGACGGTCGAGGAGCCGGAGACGGTCGAGGTGCCCGACGTCGTCGGCGAACCGGGCGACGAGGCGGCCGCCACGCTGGAGGACGCGGGCCTGGAGGTGCGGCCCGCAAAGGAGCCGAGCGGCGACGTCCCGGACGGGGAGGTGGTCAGCACGATCCCGGAGGCCGGCACGACGGTCGAGGCGGGGACGGAGACCCGGGTGGTCGTGTCCACCGGCGTCGAGGGGGACGAGGGACAGGCGGACCAGCCGTCCGACGCGCCGTCCGACGCGCCGGTCGGCGACCCGTCCGCCCCGGCGTCGACCCCGGCCGCCGGCTCCGCGCCGTCGCCGTCGGGCCGCCGGCCGCACCGGGGGTCGGCCGGGTCGAGGCCGGCCCGGTCGTGACGGTGGCCGACGTCGGCCGGTTCTTCCGCGACGGGCGGCTCACGGCCGTCCCGCGGCGCTGGCGGGACCGGGTCGCGGTGGCCCGCTACGTGGCCAGCAGCGTGCTGCCCGAGCTGCTGGAGCCGATCGGCGAGCGCGAGCTGACGGGGCGGCTCGCCGCCGTCGTCGACGACCCGGTGGCGATGCGGCGGGCGCTCGTGGACCTCGGGCTGGTGCAGCGGGCGCGCGACGGGTCCGTCTACTGGCGCGGCGAGCGCACCGAGCACGACGACGCGCCGGACGACCCGCGCGACGTGGGCCGGGGCGACGTCGCCCGGAGTGACGTGGGCCACCTCTCGGGGGGTCACCTGCGCGCCCGTGAGCCCCGAGACGAGCAGCACACCGCCCGCAGGGCCTCTCACACTGAAGGGTGACGGCGTGCGCGGTACGGTCGCTCCCATGACCAGCCCGACCGAGGTGAGCCGCACCGAGCAGCGTGCGCTCGCCGGCCTCCAGGCGTCGGGCATCGCCTTCGAGGTGACCCGCCACGGCCCGGTCCGCTCCCTGGCGGAGGCCGCTGCCGCGCGCGGCGTCGACCCGGCCCGGGTGCTCAAGACGATCGTGGTGCGCCGCGGCGACGACGACTTCCTCTTCGTGCTCGTGCCGGGCGACCGGCAGATCTCCTGGCCCCGGCTGCGGGCGCTGCTGGGCGTGTCCCGGCTGTCGCTGCCGAACAAGGAGGTGGCGCGGGAGGTCACCGGCTACGAGCGGGGCACGATCACGCCGTTCGGGTCGCTGCGGGCCTGGCCCGTGGTCGCCGACGCGCGCGTGGCCGGCGCCGGGAGGGTGTCGATCGGGGCGGGCGGCCACGGCGTCGCGGCCACCGTCGACGGTGACGAGCTCGTGCGCGTCCTGGACGCGCAGGTGGCCGACGTCACCGACGAGGCGAGCACCTCCTGACGAGGCGCTCGCCGACCACGCGGGCCTGCCGGGGCCTGGACGTGGGAACCGTCAACGACAAGACTTCGGACCGACCCGGGGCTCCGGCACCGGGCGGGCCACCGACATGGAGCAGGACTGACCACATGGACCTGGACGAGAACGACCAGCGCACCGAGACGGGCTCCGGGATCACGTGCACGTCCACGCCCGGCGGCACCCTCGTGACGCTGTGGGGCGAGGTCGACGCCTCGCTCCGCGAGTCGGCGAGCGAGGCGATGGCCACCCTGGCCGCGCACGGCTCGGGCCGTCCCGTCGTCGTCGACGCCCGCGACGTCACGTTCATCGACTCCTCGGGCGTCGCGTTCATCCTGCAGGTCTACGTCCTGGGCCAGGAGACGGGCACGCCCGTCAGCCTGCGCGACCCCTCCGAGGCGGTCGTCGAGGTGCTCGACATGGTGGGGATCGGCGGGCGCATCCCGGTGACCCGCACCGCCGAGAGCGCCTCGTGACGCGTCCCCGTCGGGGGATGGTGCGCGCGCTCGTCGCGCTGCTCGTGCTCGCGGTCCTGCTGGTCGGCGCCGACCGGGTGGCCGCGTGGTTCGCGGGGGACGCCGCGGCCGAGGCGCTCGAGACGGGCGGCGAGGGGGTCTCCGGCGCGGACGTCGACGTCCACGGGTTCCCGTTCCTCACCCAGCTCGCGGCGGGCAGCCTCGACGACGTCACCGGCACGATGGCGGCCGGCACCTTCGGCGGGTACGAGCTGAGCGACGTGCGCTTCGCGGCGTCCGGCCTCGAGCCGCGCCCCCCGTTCCACGCCGCCACGGCGCAGGCCGACGGCGTGCTCGCGTACGAGTCGGTCCGCCGGGCCGTGGCCGACCAGGTCGGCGCGGACGTCGACGTCTCCGCCGCCGACGGCGACGCCGGCGTGCTGGCCGTCGCGTTCCCCGCCACCGTGCTGGGCGCGACGGTCGACGTCGGCGCGACGGTGGTGCCCGGCGTCGCCGACGGCACCACGGTGTCGCTCGAGGTCGAGTCCGTCGTGGTGGCCGGGGCGCGGCTGAGTCTCGACGACCTGCCGGGTGGTCTCGGCGACCGGCTGCGGCAGGTGGACGTGCCGCTGGACCTGCCCGAGGGCGTCGCGCTGCGGTCGGTGGCGGTCGAGCCGGACGGCCTGCGGGTCGGGCTCGCCGCGCAGGACGTCGACCTCGAGTCGCTGGCGGCGGAGGGCTGACGTGGCCGGCGCAGCGGCGTCCCCCGGTGCCACGAGCACGCCGCTCGACGCCGACGCCGTCCGCCGCGCCCGCCTGCGGGCCCACCGGCTGCTCCGCCCCGACCTGCCCGGGCTGCCGGCTGTCGTGGGGCACCTGCTCGCCGTGCAGGGCCAGGAGTTCTTCCCCGCGCTGTGGGGCGCGGTCCGGCGGGTCGCGCCGGGCGCGCGGCCCGACGCCGCCGCGTCGGTGGCCGCGTTCGACGCCGGCGCGGTGCTGCGCACGCACGTGCTGCGGCCCACCTGGCACCTGGTGCGGCCCGACGACGCCCGCTGGCTGCTGGAGCTCACCGCCGCGCGCGTGCTGCGCACCACCGCGTCCACGGAGCGCGGCCACGGCATCGCCGACCCGGCGCGCTGCCTCGACGCCGTCACAGACCTCGTCGCCGCCGGCCCGCTGACCCGGGCCGAGGTGAAGGACGGGCTCGTGGCCCGCGGGCTGCTGGCGCCGGACGCCACCGGGTTCGAGGTCGGCCAGGTGCTCATGACCGCCGAGCTGCACCGGGCCGTGATCAGCGGGCCGCTGCGCGGCCGCCAGCACACCTACGCCGCGTTCGACGACCGCGTGCCGCCGGGGTACGGGCCGCTCGGCGAGCGGTTCGACCGCGACGCCGCGCTGGTGGAGCTGTGGCGCGGCTACCTGCGCGGGCGCGCGTGGGCGACGGTCAGGGACGCCGCCCAGTGGTCCGGGCTCACCCTGACCGAGCTGCGCCGCGGCCTGGGCCTGCTGCGCGAGGCCGCGCCGGGCGCCGTCGTCGACGCGCCGGGCACCGGGGCGCTCGAGGGGCTCACGCTGCACGGCCTGGCCGAGGTGGTCGGCGCGGGACCGGACGGGGTGCCCGGTGCGGCGCCCGACGACGGCGGGCCCGGCGTCGACCTCCTGCAGGGCTACGACGAGCTGTTCGTCGGCTACGGCCCGTCCCGGCTCGTGGTGCGCGACCCCGTGGCGGGCGAGGAGCCGCTCGCCCCGCGCCCCGCGCTGCTGCACGTGCTCGCCGTCGACGGGCTGGTCGCCGGGCGCTGGCGGTGGACCGCCGGCCCGCGGCGGCTCGACGTCGCGACGGCGTGGGCGCGCCCGGCGTCGCCGGCCGAGGAGGCGGCCCTGGCGGCGCGCGCGGCGGAGGCGGCCGCGTGGTGGGGGCTCGAGCTCCGGGTGGAGTGATCGGGCGGCCGCCGCGCAGGTCGGCCCGGTGGCAGGCATGCTCGACATGTGGACACCCGTTGAGCACCGCGCGACCGGCACGAAAGGGTTCGCCCCGTGAGCAGCACGACGATCGAGAGCAAGCCACGCGAGCAGTGGACCGGGCAGACGGGGTTCATCCTGTCCGCCATCGGGTCCGCCGTCGGGCTGGGGAACATCTGGCGCTTCCCCGGCGTCGCGTACGAGAACGGCGGCGGCGCGTTCCTGGTGCCGTACCTCGTGGCGCTGCTGACCGCCGGCATCCCGATCCTGCTGCTCGACTACGCGGTCGGGCACCGCTACCGGGGCTCCGCGCCCACGGCGTTCCGGCGGGTCAAGCGCTGGCTCGAGCCGCTCGGCTGGTTCCAGGTGCTCATCTCCTTCGTCATCGCGGTCTACTACGCCGCGGTCGTCGCGTGGGCGCTGAGCTTCTTCGTCTTCTCCTTCGACCTGCGCTGGGGCGACGACCCGGCGGGCTTCTTCACCGGCAGCTACCTGCAGCTCGCCGACGTCGGCGGCGCCGACCCGTGGGTCACGCTCGACTTCGTGCCCGGGGTGCTCGTGCCGCTCGTGCTGGTGTGGCTGGCCGCCATCGGCGTGCTGGCCGCCGGGGTGGCCAAGGGCCTGGAGCGGGCCAACGTCATCTTCATCCCGCTGCTCGTGGTCGGGTTCGGCATCCTCGTGGTCCGCTCGCTCACCCTGCCGGGCGCCACGGACGGGCTGGACGCGCTGTTCACGCCGAACTGGGCCGCCCTCGGCGACGCGAACGTGTGGATCGCCGCCTACGCGCAGATCTTCTTCTCGCTGTCCGTCGCGTTCGGCATCATGATCACGTACTCGTCCTACCGCCGGCGGCGGGCGAACCTCACCTCGCCCGGTCTGGTGGTGGCCTTCGGCAACTCCAGCTTCGAGATCCTCGCCGGCATCGGCGTGTTCTCCGCGCTCGGCTTCCTCGCGCACCAGCAGAGCGTCGCCGTCGGCGAGCTCGAGGGCCTCACGGGCCCGATCCTGTCCTTCGTCACGTTCCCGACGATCGTGTCCCAGATGCCCGCCGGCCCGCTGTTCGGCTGCCTGTTCTTCGGGTCGCTCGCCATCGCCGGCTTCACGTCGTTCATCTCGATCCTGCAGGTGGTCTCGGCGGCGCTGCAGGAGAAGTTCGGCCTCAGCCGGCGTCAGGCGCCGGTGCTGGTCGGCGCCGTCGCCGCCGTGCTGTCGATCGTCGGCATGGGCACCACGACCGGCCTGATCGCCCTCGACACGATCGACAACTGGGCGAACAACATCGGCATCGTCGCGTCGGCCGTGGTGACCTGCATCCTCCTGGTGTGGGTGCTGCGCCGTGCCCCGCTGCTGCGCCGGCACCTCAACGAGGTGTCGACGACGCAGGTGGGCTCGTGGTGGTACGTGTGCGTCGGCGTCGTGGTGCCGCTGGTGCTCGGCTTCATGCTGGTCTCGCGCATCGTCTCGCTCGCCGCCGAGGGCTACGAGGGCTACGCCACCTGGTACCTCGCCGTGTTCGGCTGGGGCATGATCGGACTGCTGGTCGTGGGCGCGTTCGTGTTCGCGGGCATCCGCTGGCGCGTCGACCCTGACGTCTTCGAGCCGTGGCCGGTGCTCGACGGCACCGGCGGCGTGACCGACGGGAGGCGGACCGCCGTGGGCGACGCGGCGGACGCCGGGAAGGAGGAGCGGCGATGAGCGGCGCGGCGACGGTGCTGCTGGTGCTCGCGATGGTCGTGGTCTGGGGCGGGCTCGCCCTCAGCATCGTGGCGATCGCCCGACGGCCGGAGCGGGCGGACTACCCGCCCGGCGGGGTGGACGACCACCGCGAGGACGACGCGCCGGGGATCCGCGACACCTGACGGACCGCTCGTCCGGCCGGAGCTTGAGAAACTTCAAAGGCGGATGCATACTCATGCATGGCGCTGTCGCGCCGTCGGGTCCTCTGCTCCCCTGACGACAGAGATTTGGCGGGTGCCGGTGCCGTCCTGACGTCCGCGCGCGGGCGCGGGGGACGGCGCCGGGCGAGCGGTCGCGTCATCACCTTCGACCGACTCGGAGCACTGACATGCGCAAGCTCGCCCTTCCCGCCGCCGCGCTCGCGGCGATCACCCTCGCCCTCGGTGCGTGCACCTCGGCGTCCCAGGACGCCGGGTCGGGCGACACCGCCGGCGGCAGCGCCAGCCCCTCGGCCCAGGGCTTCGACACGTCGAGCATCGCCGAGGACGCCGACATCGCCGCGATGGTCCCCGAGGCCGTCGCGACCGACGGCGCGCTGACGATCGGCTCGAACCTCGAGTACGCGCCGAACGAGTTCGTCGCCGCCGACGGCCGCACCCCGGTCGGGTTCGACATCGACATCATCAACGCCGTCGCGCGCACGATGGGCCTGGAGCCGCAGATCGAGAACGCCGGCTTCGACTCGATCATCCCGGCCATCGGCTCGAAGTACGAGGTGGGCATCTCGTCCTTCACGATCAACCCCGAGCGCCTCGAGCAGGTCAACATGGTCAGCTACTTCACGGCCGGCTCCGCGCTGGCCGTGCAGCAGGGCAACCCGGACGGCATCCCGGCCGACGACGTGGCGGGCGAGGCCCTGTGCGGCGTGACCGTCGGCGTCCAGACCGGCACCATCCAGCAGGAGCAGCTCGAGACGGTCTCGCAGGAGTGCGAGGCCGCGGGCAACGAGGCGATCGACCTGCTGCCGTACGACTCGCAGGCCGACGTCACCACCAACCTCGCCGGCGGCAAGCTGCAGGCCATGTACGCCGACTCGCCGATCGTGGCCTACGCCGTCGAGCAGACGAACGGCCAGGTCGAGCAGCTCGGCGGCATCGACGACGCCGCCCCGTACGGCGTCGTCGTCGCCAAGGCCGACACCGAGCTCGCCGAGGCCGTCCAGGCGGCGCTGCAGAAGCTCATGGACGACGGCACGTTCGCCGAGATCCTCGACGCCTGGGGCCAGGGCGAGGGCGGCCTCGACACGGCCGAGGTCAACCCGAACGTCGGCTGACGCTCCGCGGTCCCCGCGCGGACGGGCACCGGCCCGACCGCGCGAGGACCGCGCCGTCGGCAGACCATGAGCAGATCCGGCGCCCGCGGCGCCGGGCGTGACGAGCACCCAGAAGGAGGGCCGCCATGAGCGACCCGCAGAGCCACCGGGACCCGGTCCCCAACCGCATCCACGCGCGTCCGGTGCCGCGCCCGGGCCGGATCGTCTCGGCGATCGTCGTGCTCGTGCTCGCCGCGATGGCGCTCAACGGCCTGATCACCAACCCCAACTTCCGCTGGGACGTCGTCTGGACGTACTGGCGCGACGTGCTCGTGTTCCGCGGCATCGGCTGGACCCTGCTGCTGACGGCCGGCTCGATGATCGTGGCCATCGTGCTCGCCGTGACGCTCGCCGTGATGCGGCGCAGCGACAACCCGGTGATGCGCTGGGTGAGCTGGGCGTACATCTGGTTCTTCCGGGGCACCCCGATCTACACCCAGCTGGTCTTCTGGGGCCTGCTGGCGGTGCTGTACCCGCGCCTGAGCCTGGGCGTCCCGTTCGGCCCCGAGTTCTTCGCGTTCTCCACCAAGGACGTCATCAGCGCCTTCTGGCTGGCCCTCATCGGCCTGTCGCTCAACGAGGCCGCCTACCTGGCCGAGATCGTGCGCGCCGGCCTGGGCTCCGTGGACACCGGGCAGACCGAGGCGGCCAAGGCGCTCGGCATGAAGGACTCGAAGATCCTGCGCCGCATCGTGCTGCCGCAGGCGATGCGCGTCATCGTGCCGCCCACCGGCAACGAGACGATCTCCATGCTCAAGACGACCTCGCTGGTGGTCGCCGTGCCGTTCACGATGGACCTGTACTACACGACGAACGCGATGGGGAACCGCCTGTTCCTGCCGGTGCCGTTCCTGGTCATCGCCGCGATCTGGTACCTGGTCATCACGTCGGTCCTCATGGTCGGCCAGCACTACATCGAGCAGTACTACGGCCGCGGGTTCAGCACCACGCCCGGCGGCGGGCGGCTGGGCCGCAAGCGGCGGCGCCCGAACAAGCAGGACCTGATCAAGGCGTCGGGGACCACGACCGACCCCTTCTCGGAGGTGACCCCGTGACCACGCCCAACGTGCCCGCCGGCACCACGCCCGCCGGCTCCCCGGCCCCGGACCGCGCGACCACGGCGGCCGGGCGCCCCATGGTCGAGATCCGCGAGCTGCACAAGGAGTTCGGCTCCGTGCACGTGCTCAAGGGCGTCGACCTCACCGTCGCGCGCGGGTCGGTGACGGTGATCCTCGGTCCGTCCGGGTCGGGCAAGTCGACGCTGCTGCGCTGCGTCAACGAGCTCGAGGAGATCACCGGCGGCTCGGTCGTCGTCGACGGCGAGCTCATGGGCTTCCGCCGCGACGCGGGCGGCACGCTGCACCGCCTCCACCCCCGCGTCGTGGCGCGGCAGCGCGAGCGCATCGGCATGGTGTTCCAGCGCTTCCACCTGTTCCCGCACATGACGGCGCTGGAGAACGTCATGGAGGCGCCCGTGCAGGTGCGCGGGCTGTCCAAGGCGGCGGCCCGCACCCGGGCGCTCGAGCTGCTCGAGCGGGTGGGGCTCTCCGACCGTGTCGACCACTACCCGGCGCAGCTCTCCGGCGGCCAGCAGCAGCGCGTGGCGATCGCCCGCGCCCTGGCCATGGACCCCGAGCTCATGCTGTTCGACGAGCCGACGTCGGCCCTCGACCCGGAGCTGGTCGGCGAGGTGCTGGCAGTCATGCGCGACCTCGCCCGCGACGGCATGACGATGATCGTGGTGACGCACGAGATCGGCTTCGCCCGCGAGGTCGCCGACCACGTCGTGTTCATGGACGAGGGCGTGATCGTCGAGGAGGGCGGCCCGGAGCAGGTCCTCGACGCCCCGCGCGAGCAGCGGACGAAGGACTTCCTCGCGCACGTCCTCTGACGCCGCCGGACGGTGCCGAGATAGAGAGCCGCGGCGCCGAGATAGAGAGGTCTCTATCTCGGCACGGGGGCTCTCTATCTCGGCACGGGGGCTCTCTATCTCGGCACGGGGCTCTCTCTCGGGACAAGGGTCAGGCCCGGGCGCGCGGGGCGCGCCCGGGCCTGACCCGTCTCGAGGGCGGCGATGCCTCAGAACTCGCCGCCCCCGAAGTCTCCGCCGAAGTCGCCCCCGCCGCCGAAGAAGTCGCCGCCGAAGAAGCCGCCTCCGGCGTCCGCGCCGCCGGCGTCGGCCCCGGCGTCGGACGCCTCGGACGTGCCGGCGTCGGCACCGGCGTCGCCGCCCTCGCCTCCGCCCTCACCGCCGGCGTCGCCGCCCTCGCCCGTGTCGCCGGCGGTGTCCTCCCCGCCCGCGAAGTCCTGCGACGGGTCGCCGAACGCGGGGCCGAAGAGCATGTTGGCCACCGCCGAGCCGATCACGACGCCGGCCACGGTGCCGAGCAGGCTGGAGCCGACCATCGAGCCGAAGCTCGGGCCGCCCGTCGCGCCCGCGCCGGGGCGGCCGCGGAACGTCTGCTCGAGCGTGCCGGGGTTGCGCATCTCGGCCCGCGTGGCCATGCGGGCCAGGGACTGCGGGTCGTCGGCGGTGGCGCGCTCGGCCGCCGGCAGCGTCGAGCCGAGCTCGGTGAGCACGCGGCGCCGCTGCTCGGGCGTGAGCTGGGTGAACGCCTCGGCGTGCGCCTGCTCGACGGCGTCCGGCGGGGCGGTGCGCAGCAGGTACCGGTAGCGCTCGACCGCGACGTCGTCGGCGCTGCGGCCGGACGCGGTGCCGGCCGACGCCGGGGCGGCCGGGGCGCCCGCCGGCTCCTGGCCGTAGGAGGTGCCGTACCCGGGCTTGCCCGGGGCGTAGCCCCGGTCCGGGTAGCCGCCGCCCGCGGGTGCGGTGGCGGAGCCGTAGCGCTGGTCGCGAGGCTCGCGACCGAGAAGTCGGTCGAGGAATCCCATACCCGTCCAACGCCACGGACCGGCTCGGGGTTCCCGTCGCCGCGCCCGTGCCCTGTGCGTGGCGGAGGTCGGGCAGGGTCCTCGGCCCCGGGGACGCCGACGGCCGGCCGCCCTGCTGGGCGACCGGCCGTCGTCAGGATCCGTCGTCCGGGCGAGCCCGGAGCGGGGGGATCAGAGCGGGCGGACGTTCTCCGCCTGCGGGCCCTTGGGGCCCTGCGTGGTGTCGAACTCCACGCGCTGACCCTCCTCGAGCGAGCGGTAGCCGCTCGACTGGATGGCCGAGTAGTGGGCGAAGACGTCAGCCGAGCCGTCCTCGGGGGCGATGAAGCCGTAGCCCTTCTCAGCGTTGAACCACTTCACAGTCCCGAAAGCCATGGACCTGTTCTCCTTCAAGAGGTGACGACCCCGACTTCCGGGGCCGCTCCATCACGGTGTTCGTCGTCAACTCTTGGTGAAACAAGGTTCGCCGTCCGCCGCGCGCTCCTACGGCGCGGCCTCCGACGCAGGACCGGTGAGGGTCCGGGACAAGCAAGACACTGCAACGGCGGTAACGCTACGCGACCGCACCGGGCGCCCGCCAGCCCTGAGGGCCAAATTCCCCTGGTGGCGGATTCGGCGGTCCGACGCCACCCTGGGACGCATGAGCGTTCCTTCCCTCACCCTGAACAACGGTGTCCAGATCCCGCAGGTCGGCCTCGGCGTCTTCCAGGTGCCCGACGTCGAGACCCAGGACAACGTCCGCTCCGCCCTCGAGCTGGGCTACCGCCACGTCGACACCGCGGCCGCGTACTACAACGAGGCGGGCGTCGGCGCGGCGCTGGCCGAGAGCGCGCTGGACCGCGGCGACTACTTCGTGACGACCAAGCTCCGCAACGGCGACCAGGGCCACGACTCGGCGCTGGCGGCGTTCGAGGACTCGCGCCGCGCGCTCGGCCTGGACGTCGTCGACCTCTACCTCATCCACTGGCCGTCGCCGGCCCAGGACAAGTACGTGGAGACCTGGAAGGCCTTCGAGAAGCTGCTCGGCGACGGTCGGGTCCGCTCCATCGGCGTCTCGAACTTCCTGGTCGAGCACCTCGACCGGCTCGTCGAGGAGACCGACGTCGTGCCCGTCGTGAACCAGATCGAGGTGCACCCGACCTTCCAGCAGCGCGAGGTGCAGGAGCGCTGCCGCGAGCTCGGCATCGTCGTCGAGGCCTACTCCCCGCTGGGCCAGGGCGGCGACCTCGAGGACCCGGCGATCGTGGAGATCGCCGAGCAGCTGGGCGTGACGCCGGCCCAGGTGGTGCTGCGCTGGCACGTGCAGCAGGGCCGGGTGGTCATCCCCAAGTCGAAGTCGCCGGAGCGCCAGGCCACCAACATCGACCTGTTCTCGTTCGAGCTCAGCGACGAGCAGATGGACCGCATCGACGGGCTCGAGCAGGGCGAGGCGGGCCGCATCGGCGCCGACCCCCGCACGGCGGAGTTCACGCAGTTCCGCTGAGCCGTTTCCCCGGGCCCTCGCTGAGCCCACGACACCCACGGCCCGACGGCGGCGCACCCGCGCGGTGCACCGCCGTCGGGCCGCGGCGTGCCCGGGTACCTCGGGTGCCCGGGGCACCACGACGGTCCAGGTCACGGTCTTGTCACGACCGTGCGGCGTGACGTGGACGTCACACGGCCGACACACGTCCTGGCTACCTTCAGCGCCACTACATGCGGCATTCGCCGCTTGGACATGGCACCCCGCCGAAGGGAACCAGCATGATCCGACGCACCACGGCCGCCAGGGGTCTCGCGCTCGCCGCGATCCTCAGCCTGGGCCTCGCGGCCTGCTCCAGCACCACCGAGGAGGGGACCGGCGGCGCGAGCTCCAGCGCCGCCGCCGACCCGCTCAAGGTGGGCACCCTGCTGCCCGTCACCGGCACGCTCGCCTTCCTCGGCCCGCCGGAGATCGCCGGCGTCGGCCTCGCGGTCGACGAGATCAACGAGGCGGGCGGCGTGCTCGGCAGCGACGTCGAGCTCGCCCAGGCCGACTCCGGCGACAGCACCGACATGACGGTGTCCTCGCAGTCCGCCACCGACCTCATCAGCCAGGACGTCTCCGTCGTGATCGGCGCCGCGTCGTCGTCGGTGTCGCAGAACGTGCAGCCGACGCTCAACGAGGCCGGCGTCATGCAGATCTCCCCGGCCAACACGGCCACCGACCTGTCGGGCGTGAACCCGCTGTTCAGCCGCACCGCCCCGCCGGACACGGTGCAGGGCTCGGCGCTCGGGTCGCTCGTGCTCGACGACGGCCACACCAACGTGGCGATCCTGGCCCAGAACGAGTCGTACGGCACCGGCCTGCGCGACAACGTCCAGAAGGCGATCGAGGCCGGCGGCGGGTCCGTCGTCTACGGCGCCACGGGCGCGGGCGAGGAGTTCCAGCCGGGCGAGTCGAACTTCTCCGCCATCGTCACCTCCGCGCTGGCCCAGAAGCCCGACGCGATCGTGGTGGTCGCGTTCGAGGAGACCGTCGCGATCGTCAACGAGCTCGTGGCGCAGGGCTGGGACTTCGACGGCACCACGTACTTCTGCGACGGCAACACCGCCTCGTACGCCGACCAGTTCGACGCCGGCACGCTCGAGGGCGTGGTCGGCACCATCCCGGGCGCGCAGGCCGAGGGCGAGTTCCGCGAGGCCGTCTCCGGCTGGTGGGAGGAGAACGAGGGCGAGCCGCTCAGCGACTTCTCCTACGCGGCCGAGTCGTACGACGCCGTGATGCTCGCCGCGCTCGCCGCGGTGCGCGGCGGCGCCACCGACGGCCAGACGATCTCCGACAACATCCAGGCCGTCTCCGGCTCCGAGGGCGGCACCGAGTGCACCACGTACGCCGACTGCGTCGAGGCGCTCGAGTCGGGCGACGAGATCCAGTACACCGGCAAGTCCGGCATCGGCCCGCTCAACGCGGACAACGACCCGTCGTCGGCGTTCATCGGCGTGTACTCCTACGCCGCGGACAACACGAACTCGTGGACCCGCGCGATCGAGGGCACGGTCGGCTGACCCGCTGACGGCCCGCTCACGACGACGGCCCGGTCGCCCCGGCAGGGGTGGCCGGGCCGTCCGCCGTCCCCGGCCTGCCGGCCCCGGGCACGACGACGGCGCCGCACCTCCCGAGAGGTGCGGCGCCGTCGTCGTCCAGCGTCGGAGCAGGCTCAGGCGGCCGGGCCGGAGGCCTTGTCGACGTCCTCGGCCAGCGTGCCGAGGTACAGCGAGATGACCTTGGGGTCGGACTGCAGCTCGCGGCCGGTGCCGGTGTAGGCGTCGCGGCCCTGGTCGAGCACGTAGCCGCGGTCACAGATCTGCAGGCAGCGGCGGGCGTTCTGCTCCACCATGACCACCGAGACGCCGGCCTTGTTGATCATCCGGGTGCGCAGGAACGTCTCGTCCTGGCGCACCGGCGACAGGCCCGCCGACGGCTCGTCGAGCAGCAGCACCGACGGGTTCATCATCAGCGCGCGGGCCATGGCGACCATCTGCCGCTCGCCGCCGGACATGGCGCCGGCCCGCTGGGCGCGGCGCTCGCCGAGGGTGGGGAACAGGTCGGTGATGAAGCCCCAGCGCTCCTGGAACGCCCGGGGCCGCAGGTAGACGCCCATGCGCATGTTCTCCTCGACGGTGAGCGAGGGGAACACGTTGTTGGTCTGGGGCACGAAGCCGACGCCGCGGGCCACGAGCTGGTCGGCCCGCATCCCGGTGATCTCCTCGCCGCCCAGGGTGACCGACCCGGAGTGGATCCTCACCAGCCCGAACAGGGCCTTGAGCAGCGTGGACTTGCCGGCGCCGTTGGGCCCGATGATGCCCACCAGCTCGCCCTTGGCCACCTCGATCGAGCAGCCGTCGAGGATGTTGACGCCGGGCACGTAGCCGGCCACCAGGTGGTCGGCCCGCAGCAGCGGCTCGCCCGCGGGGCGCGCGGCGTCCGACGACGGCGCGGTGGCGGTGGCGGTCTCGGTCATCGCTCCTCCTGGTTGCGGCCGGTCTCCTCGGCCTCGAGCCGGGCCAGCACGGCGGGGTCGAGCAGCGCGTCGTCCCCGAGGTCGGTGTCGTGGTGGGCGCCCAGGTAGGCGTCGACCACGGCCTGGTCCTGCATGACGGTGCCGGGCGGCCCCTCGGCGACGATCCGGCCCTCGGCCATGACCACCACCCAGTCGGAGATGTGCCGCACGGCGTGCATGTCGTGCTCGACGAACACCACGGTCATGCCCTCGTCGCGCAGCGCCTGGACGTGCCCGAGCAGCGACTGCACCAGCGCCGGGTTCACGCCGGCCATCGGCTCGTCGAGCATGATCACGGTCGGGTCGGTCATCAGCGCGCGCGCCATCTCGAGCAGCTTGCGCTGGCCGCCGGACAGCGAGCCGGCGAAGTCGTCCTTCTTGGCGTCGAGCCGGAACCGCGCCAGGATCTCCAGCGCCTTCGCGGTGGCCTCCCGCTCGCGGGCGCGCCAGACGAACGGCAGCCAGGACAGCCCCAGCCGCTCGCCGGGGTGCCGCGGCGTGGCCAGCAGCATGTTCTGCAGCACCGTCAGGCGCGACAGCGCCTTGGTGAGCTGGAACGTGCGCACCATGCCGGCCCGGGCCACCGCGGCACCGGACCTCCCGGCCAGCGACCGCCCCTCGAACGACCAGCTGCCCTGGTTCGGGGTGTCGAAGCCGGTGAGCAGGTTGAACAGGGTGGTCTTGCCGGCGCCGTTGGGGCCGATCAGCGCGGTGATCGCACCGCGCTGGATCTCCAGGTGGTCGACGTCGACGGCGGTCATGCCGCCGAACCGGCGCTGCACGCCGTCGACGACGAGGACGGCGTCGGGCTTGGCCACGCCCACGCGCGGCTCGACGTGCGTCAGGTCGCGGGCGACCTGCACGGCCTCCGCGGAGGCGGGCTCGGTCAGCGTCTCGTCTGCGGACATCTCAGCGGACATCGAACGCCAGCTCCTTCCGGTTCCCGAGGATCCCTTGTGGTCGGAAGATCACCAGCGCCATCAGCGTGACGCCGACCAGCATCCCGCCGACCTGCTCGATCTGGGTGGCGGAGATGAACCCGTCCGGCAGCGCGACGCGCATGCCGGCGCGCAGCAGCATGTACAGGGCGAAGAACAGCATCGAGCCGAGCACCGGCCCGAACAGGGTCGCGGCGCCGCCGAGCAGCAGCACGGTCCAGACGAAGAACGTCATCGACCGGCCCATGCCGTCCGGCTGCACGGACCGCGGCAGCGTGTACAGCACGCCGGCCACGGCGCCCATGACGCCGCCCAGCATCAGCGCCTGCATCTTGTACGCGAACACGTTCTTGCCGAGCGCTCGCACGGCGTCCTCGTCCTCGCGGATGCCCTTGAGCACGCGGCCCCACGGGCTGCGGGTCACGAGCAGGACGAACACGACGGCCAGGGCCACCACGCCCCAGGCGACCAGCCGCAGCCACCAGGAGTCGAACCCGTTGTTGAGGTAGGTCAGCGGGCCGACGGTGGTGCGGCCGTCCGGCAGCGGCGACAGCGCCTGGAAGCCCGCGGTGAACTGGTCGCCGCGCAGGCCCGAGGAGCCGCCGGTCCAGTCGTCGAACATGGTGGACCGGCCGACCATGCGGATGATCTCCGCGGCCGAGATGGTCACGATGGCGAGGTAGTCGCCGCGCAGCTTCAGCGTGGGGATGCCCAGGATCGCGGCGAACACGGCGCCGCAGGCGATCGCGACCAGCAGCGCGACGACGACGCTCGCGCCGTGCATCGAGGCGATCGCGAACCCGTAGGCGCCGAGCAGCATGAACCCGGCCTGGCCCATGTTGAGCAGGCCCGTGTAGCCGAAGTGCAGGTTGAGGCCGATGGCGGCCAGCGCGTAGGCGGCGGTGGTCGGGGCGACCAGCTCGCCGAGCACCTGGGTGAGGATGCGGCTCCACTCCATGGCGAGGCCCCTTTCAGCCGATCCGCTCGCGGCGCCCGAGGATGCCCTGGGGTCGCACGAGGAGCACGAGGATGAGGATCACGAGGGCCGAGGCGTAGCGCAGGTCGCTCGGCAGCACGAGGTTGGACAGCTCGACCACGAGCCCGATGACGATCGACCCGACGAGCGCGCCGTACGCGGTGCCCAGCCCGCCGAGCGTCGTCGCTGCGAACATGAGCAGCAGCATCTGCATGCCCATCATCCAGTTGAACGAGCCGAAGACGACGCCGAGCAGCATGCCCGCCAGGCCCGCCAGGCCCGCCGACATCACCCAGACGATCCGCACGATCCTGTGGGGGTCGATGCCGGTGGCCGACGCGAGCGCCGGGTTGTCGGAGACGGCGCGCGTGGCTCGCCCGACGCGGGTGCGGGTGAGGAACGCGGCGATGGCGACGATGACCGCCAGCGCGATGCCCATGGACCACCAGGACGCCTCGGTGAGCGTGAACGGCCCGACGGTCACCGGGCGCGGGTTGGACGTGAGGATCCGCTGCGACCCGCCGCCGACGACGAGCTGGATGAGGAACTGCAGCGTGATGGACAGGCCGATGGTCACGATCATCAGCTGGGTCAGCGGGGTGCCGCGCCGGCGCAGCGGCCGCCAGATCCCGGCGTCCTGCAGCCATCCCGTCGCGGCGCACACGGCCACGGTGACCACGCCGCCGAGCACGGGGTGCAGGCCCCAGGAGTTGATGGTCAGGAAGGCCATCAGCGCCCCGAGCGTCACCTGCTCGCCGTGCGAGAAGCTCGACAGGCCCGTGGTGCCGTAGATGAGGCTCAGCCCCACCGAGGCCAGGGCCAGCAGCAGGCCGAACCGCAGGCCCGAGCCGAGCTGCTGCCACACCTGCGCCGGGGTGATGGACCCGGTCGAGGCGTCGCCCTCCGGCGTGGTCGTGGTGCTCCCGGCGTCCGCCCCGCCCGCCGGCGTCGCCGGCGACGACGCGGCGCCCGACGCCGGCGCGGAGGGGGCCGCGGCCCCTTCGCCGACGCGGAACGCGGCGCGCGCCGTCGAGCCGGTCTGCGCGGTCACCTCGATCGTCGTCGCGGCGCCCTGCGGCAGCGGGGCGTCGGCCGGCAGCGTGGCCGGGTCGAGCTCCACCGTGTACGCGCCGGGCTGCGGCACGGTGACGGAGACCGCGTCGGCGGTCGTCGTGACGTCGGCGGTGAACCCCTCCGGGCCGCTGACCGTGGCCTCCGCGCCGGGCACGCGGGCGTTCTCGGCCCCGAGCACCAGGACGGCGACGCACGCCGTCGCGTCGTCGGGCTCGCACGCGGCGGCCGCGGCCGCGACCGCCCGCGCCGGCTGGCCCGGCTGGGCCGCCTGGGCCGGCGCGAGGGCGAGCAGGGCGGGCACGGCCAGGGCCGCGAGGAAGACCAGGAGGCGTCGCCCCCCGGTGCCTGCCCGTGGGTGGCGGGTCGGTCGGTCCGCTGTCATCGGCGGGGTCCTCCGTCGTCGAGTCGTCCTCCGCCTCGGGGGTCGCCCGAAGCCGCGCCCGCGGCAGCCCGTTCAGCGAGCCTGAATGGGTCATGTACCGCAGCGAGCGTGGCGCGAGTGTAGGAATGCTGTGTGACCGGCATGACACGGGGATGTCACGCGCGCGAGTCGCGGAGGTCACGGACGGGGCGCGACGGCCCTCCCGCGTAGCCTGGCCGGGTGCCCGACGCCGACACCGCCCTGCAGCCCGAGCCCGTCGCTCCCGTGGCGGAGCGCCGCCCCACCGCGCGCACCCACCACGGCGACACCTTCACCGACGACTACGAGTGGCTGCGCGACGGCGAGGACCCCGCCGTCGTCGCGCACCTCGAGGCGGAGACCGCCTGGGCCGAGGCCCGCACGGCCCACCTGGCGCCGCTGCGCGAGCGGCTCTTCGCCGAGACCAAGGAGCGCACGCTCGAGACGGACCTGTCGGTGCCGGTGCGCCAGGGCGGGTACTGGTACTACTCGCGCACCGTCGAGGGCGAGCAGTACGCGATCCACGCCCGGGTGCCCGCGCAGGCCGGCGACCGGACGCCGCCGCGCGTCGAGCCGGGCGAGGTCCCGGCCGGCGAGCAGGTGCTCCTGGACGAGAACGCCGAGGCCCGCGGGCACGACTTCTTCGCCCTCGGCGGCTCGGACGTCTCCGCGGACGGCTCCCGGCTGCTGTACCAGGTCGACACCCAGGGCGACGAGCGGTACACGCTGCGCCTGCGCGACCTGACCACCGGGCAGGAGCTGCCCGACGTCGTCGAGGACACCGCGCCCGGCGCCGCGTTCACCCCGGACGGCGCGTACGTCTTCTACCTCACCGTGGACGAGGCGTGGCGGCCGGACAAGGTCTGGCGCCACAAGGTCGGCACGCCGGTGGGCGACGACGTGGTGGTGTTCCACGAGCCCGACGAGCGGTTCTGGGTCGGCGTGGGCGTCACGCGCTCGGAGCGGTTCGTGGTGATCGAGGCCGCCGCGAAGCTCACCAGCGAGGCGCGGCTGGTCGACGTCGCCGCCCCCGAGGCCGAGCCGCGCGTGGTGTGGGCCCGCCGCGAGGGCGTGGAGTACACCGTGGAGCACGCGGTGCTGCCCGGCGGCGTGTCCGGTGATGCCGACGGCGGCGGCGTGCCGCGCGACGTGCTGCTCGTCCTGCACAACGACGGCGCCGTGAACTTCGAGCTGGTCGTGACGCCGGTGCCGGGCCGGGACGGCGCGGGCGCGCCGCTCGACCCGGCCGCGGCCGTCGTCGTGCTGCCGCACGACCCGGCCGTGCGCCTGGACGCGGTCGAGGCGTTCGCCACGCACGTCGTGCTCGGCTACCGGCGCGAGGCGCTGACCCGCGTCGGCGTGGTCGACGTCGCGGCGCTCGGCCGCGCGGCCGCCGGCGCCGCGGGCCGGCTGCCCGTGCGCGAGCTGGAGCTCGACGAGCCGCTGTTCACCGTGGGCCTCGGCGCCAGCCCGGAGTGGGACCAGCCGTCCGTCCGCGTGGTCACCGAGTCGTTCGTGACGCCGCCCGGCGTGCACGACCTCGACCTGGCCACCGGGGAGATGACGCTGCTCAAGCGGCAGCCGGTGCTCGGCGGCTACGACCCCGAGCGCTACGTGCAGCTGCGCGAGTGGGCCACCGCCGAGGACGGCACGCGGGTGCCCGTCTCCCTGGTGTGGCGGCGCGACGCCGTGACGCTCGACGGCGCCGGCACGCGCGCCGAGCCGGCGCCGCTGCTGCTCTACGGGTACGGCTCGTACGAGATCTCGATGGACCCGTGGTTCTCGGTGCCGCGGCTGTCGCTGCTCGACCGCGGCGTGGTGTTCGCCGTCGCGCACGTGCGCGGCGGCGGCGAGCTGGGCCGGCGCTGGTACGACGACGGCAAGATGGCCGCCAAGCCGCACACGTTCGGCGACTTCGTGGCGGTGGGCCGCCACCTCGTCGACGCGGGGTGGACGACGCCGGAGCGCATGGTGGCCGAGGGCGGCAGCGCCGGCGGCCTGCTCGTGGGCGCCGTGGTCAACCTCGCGCCGGACCTGTTCGCCGGCGTGCACGCGGCCGTGCCGTTCGTCGACCCGCTCACCTCGATGCTCGACCCCACGCTGCCGCTGACGGTCACCGAGTGGGAGGAGTGGGGCGACCCGCTGCACGACCCGGAGATCTACGCGGTGATGAAGGGGTACGCCCCGTACGAGAACGTGCCCGACGACGCCACGCACTACCCGCGGGTCCTCGCCACGACGTCGTTCCACGACACGCGCGTGCTTTTCGTCGAGCCGGCCAAGTGGGTGGCGCGGCTGCGGGCGGCCGGCGCGCCGGTGCTGTTGCGGATCGAGATGGCCGCCGGGCACGGCGGCGTCTCGGGCCGGTACGCGCGCTGGGAGCAGGTGGCCTGGGAGAACGCGTGGCTGCTCGACGTGCTGGGGCTGGGCGAGGGCTGAGCGCCGCTACCCGGCCGCACGGGCCGGGCACGGGAATCAACATGAACAGCAGGTGAACTCTCGCGGAACCTTGGATCGCGACCTGGGCAAACGTCCAAGGTGTGACCTGCGCACGCCCCACCATGGTGACTCGTGACCGAGACGATTCTCCTGGTGCTCGTCGTCGTGACGGCCCTCGCGTTCGACTTCACGAACGGGTTCCACGACACCGGCAACGCGATGGCGACCTCCATCGCCACGAAGGCTCTCAAGCCCAAGACCGCCGTCGCCCTGTCGGCGGTGCTCAACCTCGTGGGCGCGTTCCTGTCGCTGGCCGTGGCGGCCACCATCGCCAAGGGCCTGGTCGACGCGGACGTGATCACGCTCCCCGTGGTGTTCGCCGGCCTCGTCGGCGGCATCGTCTGGAACCTCGTCACCTGGCTGCTCGGCATCCCGTCGAGCTCGTCGCACGCCCTGGTGGGCGGTGTCATCGGTGCCGTGCTGGCCGCCGTCGGCACCAGCGGCGTGCTGTGGAGCGGCGTGCTGTCCAAGGTGCTCGTCCCCGCCCTGCTGGCGCCCGTGATCGCGATCGGCGTCGCCGCGGCCGGCACGTGGCTCGTCGCGCGCCTGACCCGCGGCCTGCCGCAGGACGCCACCAGCCGGCACTTCCGCTGGGGCCAGGTCGGCTCCGCCTCGCTGGTCTCGCTCGCGCACGGCACCAACGACGCGCAGAAGTCGATGGGCATCATCCTGCTGGCGCTCATCGCCGGCGGCGCCGTGCCGGCCGACTCCGGCGTGCCGTTCTGGGTGATCGTGTCCTGCGCCCTCGCCATGGCGGTCGGCACCTACCTCGGCGGCTGGCGGGTCATCCGCACCCTGGGCAAGGGCCTGGTCGAGATCGACACCCGCCAGGGCATGTCCGCCGAGACCTCCTCGGCCGCCGTCATCCTGCTGTCCAGCCACTTCGGCTTCTCGCTGTCCACCACGCACGTGGCGACCGGCTCGATCCTCGGCTCCGGCGTCGGCATGCCGGGCGCCAAGGTGCGCTGGGGCGTCGCCGGGCGCATGTTCGCCGCGTGGCTGCTCACGCTGCCGGCCGCCGGCCTCGTCGGCGCGCTGTGCCACTGGCTCGAGTCCGGCCTCGGCGGCACCGCCGGCGTGCTGGCCGTCACGTTCGTCCTGGTCGCGGTGTCGACCGCGATCTGGCTGATCTCGCGCCGCAAGCCCGTGGACCACACCAACGTCAACGACGAGTGGGACGGCACGGCCGCGGCTCCGTCCGCTGCCGCCCCCGTCACCGACCCGGAGGCGTTCGCCGCCGTCGCCGCGGCCGCCACGACCGCCTCGACCAAGGAGAAGGTGCACGCATGAGCGACTTCATCGAGTGGGGCGCGCTCGCCCAGGTGGCCGTGGCCGGCCTCGTGGTGGGCGCCGGCATCCCGGCCCTGTTCGCCCTCGGGCTGCGGCTGCTCACGCAGCCGGCCGCTGCCGTCGCCGACGGCGCACCGCAGGCGCCGGCGCGCCGCTCCATGCCGCGGATGGTCGGCGCGACCCTGTGCCTGGGCGTCGTCGTCGGCGTGCTGGCGCTGGGCCTGACCTTCCTGGTCTCGGGCGGCCACTGACCTCTCCGCCGCCCTCTGCCGAGATAGAGAGGCCCCCCGCCGAGATAGAGAGCTCTCTATCTCGGCGGGGGGCCTCTCTATCTCGGCGGGCTGGACGTCAGCGGGGCAGCGCCGCCTTGGCCGCCAGGACCCGGCGGGCCGCCTCGTCCACCTGCGCGGCGAACGCCGGGTCGTCCTGCGCCCGCTGCACGAGCGCGTCGGCCATCTCGTCGGCCACCCCCGGCTGCGCCGAGGCGAGCACGACGTCGTTGCCCGCCGCGATCGCGCGCACGGCCCGCTCGCCGGGGGACCACGGCTGCACCTGCTGCGCGCCGGAGAGGTCGTCGGTGACGACGACGCCGTCGAACCCGAGCCGGTCGCGCAGCAGCCCGTCCACGACGGCGGGGGAGAACGCGGCGGGCGCGTCCGGGTCGATGCGGGCGTAGACCGCCGTCGAGGTCATCACCCAGGCGCCCGGCGACGCGGCGATCACCTGGCCGAAGACGTCCACGGACTCCGCGTCGGCCCCCGTGACGTCGTCGGTGACGCCCTCGGACGTGTCGGTGTTCTCGGTGACCTCGCCCAGGCCCGGGAAGTGCTTGATCGTGGGGACCACCCCGGCGTCGAGCATCCCGCCGGCGAACGCGCCCGCCCCGGCCACCACGGAGGCCGGCGTGAAGCCGTAGGAGCGGTCGAACGCGCCGATCGGCGGGTTGCCGGCCGCGGACGCCGCGGGGACGAGGTCCGCCACCGGCGCGAGGTTCACGTCCACGCCCGCGGCGCGCAGCTCCGCGCCCCAGCCCGCGGCGTCCCGGCGCAGCGCGGCGGGGTCGCGCTGGGCCTGGGCGGTGGCGCTGGGCATCCCCGAGAAGCCCGGACCCTGCAGCACCTGGACCTGGCCGCCCTCCTGGTCCGTCGCCACCAGCAGCGGCACGCGCGAGCCCTCGCGGGCGTCCGCGCGGTAGCCGTCCACGAGCGCCCGGACGGCCTCGACGCTCGCCCCCGACCGGCCGTGCAGGAACAGCCCGCCCGCGTGGTCCTCGACGAGCGCCTCCCGCGTGACCTCGCCCGGGGCGGCCACGTCGACGCCCACCATGAGCACCTGGCCGACCCTCTCCTCGACCGTCCAGCCGGCCAGCGGGTCCGTCGTCGCTGACGGGCTGGGGGACGGGCTGGGAGACGGGCTGGGCGACGGCGAGGCGCTCGGCGACGACGGCGCCTGCGTCGGCGCCGCGGTCGGGCTCGCGGTCGGGCTCGCCGTCGGGCCCGCGGTCGCGGCCGGCGGCTCCGGGCCGCCGCCCGTGCAGCCGGCGAGCGCGGCCAGCGCGACGATCGCGGGGCCGACGCCCGCGGCGACCGCCGTCGGCCGCCGGCGCCGCTCGGAAGAGCACACCGCTGAACACCAGTCACGCCAGATCCTATCGCGTGTTGCGGCGTATGCGTGAAACAGGGGGGGGGGGG
>NZ_JAXUAK010000012.1:0-113212 GCF_046535855.1 Puerhibacterium sp. TATVAM-FAB25
CCCCCGGCGCCGGCCCCCCCCGGGGGGGCCCCCCCCCCCCCCCGCTGCCGCCCCCGCCCCCCTACCCGCGCGCGCGGGGCGGGCCGGGGGTGCCGCCCCCCCCGGGGCCCGCGTCGTGCCGGCGGTGAGTGCCGGTCAGTACAGGTACAGCGCCAGCCGCTGCCGCGCCTTGATGACGCGCGGGTCGGTCAGGCCGACCACCTCGAAGTACTCGACGAGGCGCACCCGGACCTGTTCCTTGCCCTCGGCGTCGAGGTTCGGCAGCAGCTCGAGCAGCCGGTCGAACGCGTCGGGGACCTTGCCGCCGAGCATGTCCGTGTCGGCCACCGCCAGCTGCGCCGCGACGTCCGTCGGGGCGGCCGCGGCGGCGGCGCGCACCGCCTGGAGGTCCGTGTCGCGGGTCCGCTCCAGCAGGCGCACCTGGGCGAGGCCGGCCGAGGCCATGGCGTCCTTCGGGTCCTGCTTGAGCGCCTTGGTGTACGCGGCGATGGCGGCGTCGTAGTCGCCCTGCTCGATCGCGTCGTACGCCTCCTGGTGCAGCGGCGGCAGCTCGGGCTCGGCGGGCACCTCCGGCACCTCGGCGGGCGTGCCGTCCGCGCCCTGGGCCGGGGCCCGGCCGGTGACACCGTTCTGCTCGGCCGCGGCGAGCACCTGGTCGAGCACGGCGCGCACCTGCTCCTCCGGGGCGGCCCCGGCGAACAGCGGCAGCGGCTGGCCCTGCAGCACCGCCACCACGGTGGGCACGCCCTCGACGCGGAAGGCGGCGGCGATCTGCGGGTGCTGCTGCGCGTCGACGCGGCCCAGCAGGAAGCGGCCCGCGTACTCGTCGGCGAGCCGGCCCAGCGTGGTGCCGAGCTCGGCGTTCGCCTGGTCGGTGGGGATCCACAGGAGCACGACGACGGGGTACGTCGCCGAGTCCTGCACCAGCTGCGGGAAGTTGTCCTCGGTGACCTCGAGCACGTAGCCACCGGCGGCCGGAGCGCCGCCGGGCTCGCCGGGCGGCGGCGACTGCGGGCGGTTCAGCGCCGACAGGTCGACGGCGCCGCGCGCACTGAAGCTCGGCTGGGGAGTCGGGTTGCTCATGCGCACATCCTAAGGACGACCGGGCGTCACTCCGTGGAGACGGACGTCTGGATGTGGGAGTAGCCGAGCAGCTTGACCTGCGCGTCGGCGTCCTTCGGCGGCACGTAGAGCGCCACCATGTCCGAGTAGCCGTCGACGAGCTTGTTCGTCGGCTCCTCGTCCCCGAGCAGCGCCTTGCCGGACCGCGTCGGCGGCGTCAGCTTCGCGCCCTCGACCGCGGTCATCGTCTCGGTCACCGTGAGCGCGGCCATGACCATCGCGCCGCCGTCGGCGGTGCGCACCGCCTTGATGTCCTGGCCCTCGGTCGGCGTGACCTTGATCGTGTAGGTGCCGTCGACGTTCGGCTGGTCGAGCGTCTCCTTCTGCGTCTTGGCGAAGTTCCCGAGCAGCTGGCGGAACGCGTCGTCCTCGAAGGTGCCCTTGAACGCCGAGCCGCGGCCCGTGGTGAGCACGTCGGCGTACTGGTTGACGGCGTCCTGCGGGCTCAGCAGCAGCGTGTCGTCGTCGGCGGCGAGGTTCTCGCTGCCGAGCTCGGCGTCCGCGAACGCCGGCATCGTGATGCCCGAGGCGAGCTGCACCCAGCCCCACAGCTTGTACGGCTCGCGCGGCGACGCCTGGTCCAGCGCGAGCAGGCGCGGCGTCTGCAGCTCCTCCGTCTGCACGGTGATGGCGAACGACGTGCGCGGCCACGTGTCGTTGGTCGGCACGATGAGCTGCTGGTACTCGCCGGGGATGTCCGTGACCAGGTCCGCGTTGCCGCGCTCCTTGGCCACCTCGAGCTGGCTCTTGCGGATCGCCAGCGCCGGGCCGGTCAGGCGGGGCTCGAGCTGCGCCGGGTCGTTGCTCTCCGACGCCGCCTGGAGCACCGCGTTCACCTCCCCCAGCACGTGGGTGTCCTGGTCCTCGGTGAGCACGGGGCCGCTGGCCTGCGGGTCCGGGTTCGGCGCGGGCGGCTCCGCCGCGCAGCCCGTCAGGGCGAGCACGAGCGTCAGCGCGCCGGCGGCCACGGCGGCCCGGGCACGGCGGGCGGGACGGGCGGTCATCGCGAGCCTCCCTCGGTGGAGTCGTGGGTGCCGGCGACGTTCCCGTCGCCGTCCTGCGGGGCGTCCTGGGGGGTGGCCGGGCGGGGCGCCCCGCCGTCGAACCCCCAGGTGGCGCGCCAGGCCGCGGCGCGGCCGGCGCGGGACGCGGCGCCCTCGGCGGAGGCCGCCTGCGGGTCGCTGCCGGGCTGCTGGCCCCGGCCGACGACCGGGATCTGGCCGGTCAGGGCGCGAAGCCGGCCGGTGATGGGGCGGGCGGGGCCGCGGCGGGCCTCCTCCTCCAGGGCGCGCAGCTCGCGCCGCGTCATGCGGATGGCGCCCGTCGTCGTGGGCGGCTCCGTGGTCTCGATCGCGGCGGTCGTGGGCTGCGCGGCGTCCGCGGTGCCGGGCGTCGCGGCCGGGCCCTGGGCGTCCGGGCGCGCGGCCTCGGCCCCGGGGCGTGCCGGCCACGGGGCCGCACCGGTCGTCGCCGGCCAGGCGGGGGCGGCCGGTGGCTCCTGCGTGGTCGTGGGGTCGCCCGCGCGCCGCGAGCGGCGCCCGACGAACGGCACGCCGCGCCGCTCGTCGCGCTGCGGGCCGTCCTCGCCGCCCGCGGCGGCGACGGCCGCACCGGTCGCGGCTGCGGTCGCGGCGCCGCTCGTGGCTCCCGTCCCGGCTCCGGTCCCGGCGGGGCCCTCGGCGCGGGACTCGAGGCTCTCGCCGCCGCGGTCCTCGGCGCGGGCCGCGCCCGCGTCGCCCGCGGCGGGCGTGGTGCCGGCGGGCGGGGCGGCCTCGTCGCCCTGGTCGGGCGCGGTCGGCGCGCCGCGGCGCCGGCGGCGGACCAGCAGCACGGCCAGGCCGGCGAGCACCAGCACGGCGCCGGCGATCACGCCGGGCCACAGCCACGGGGTGGTCACGGTGCGCGGCCAGGTCAGCTCGACCGTGGGCGCCTGGGCGCCGTCGCCGACGCCGGCAGCGAGCAGCGACCAGCGGCCGGGCTGGTCGCTCCAGCGCAGCGTCGCCGAGCCCTCGCCCGACGCCTGTGCGACCCACATGTCGTTGTTCGCCGGGTCGGCGCCGCTCGGCTCGGCCGGCTCGGCGGGCGCGGCCTCCTCGCCCTCGGCGGTGGGCGACGGCGAAGCCGTCGGCGCGCCCGCGGCGACGGCGAGAGCGTCCCAGTCGGACAGGCCGGTGATCCGGGAGTACGGCTCGTCGCCGACCCAGCCGGCCACGTCGACGTCGCGGCCGACCGCGAGGGTCACCGTGCCGCCGCCGGGCGCGGTCGCCCGCACCGTGACGCTGTCGTCGACGAGCTCCAGGACGCCGGGGTCGGTGACCACCAGCGCGCCGTCGCCCTGGGGCGACGCCGTCGCCACCACGGTGTCCGACTGCCGCCAGACGGTCGCGGAGGCGACGCCGAGGCCGGCGGCCACCAGTCCGAGGACGATCAGGACCGTCCCGAGCAGTTTTCGCAGCACCGAGTGGTTCCCTTCCGGTTGGCGCTCGAGGGTGACATCCAGACGACGTCACGGGAGAGGGTGACATCCCAGGATAGGGACGGACGGCAGGTGCCGGTCCACCGAGGGGCGACCCTCGGCGCCCTCTCGCACGGCGGGGACGCTATCTGCACGATCCCTTCACCGGGGCGCGGCGCGCGGGAGCGGCGCGCCGGGCCGCGGTGACGGGGCGGCTGACCGGCCACTAGGCTGACGCGAGCGAACCGGCGTGGCTGTCGCCAGCCTTCCCAGAACCCCATCGGAGGTCCCCTCGTGTCCGACGAGCGCTCGCTCTTCCCGATCACCATGCGCGGCTACGACCGCGCACAGGTCGAGAACCAGATCGCACGCCTGGAGCAGTCCGTCGAGGAGGCCCGCCGCCAGGTGGAGGCCTCCGACGCCCGTGCGATGCAGCTGCAGTCGGAGCTCGCCGAGGCCCAGCGCCAGCTGCGCGAGACGGACCGCCCCACCTACTCCGGGCTCGGCTCACGCATCGAGCAGCTCCTGCGCTCCGCCGAGGAGCAGTCGGCGGCGGTGCTCACGCAGGCCAACCAGCAGTCCGCGGACGTCATGGCGCGCGCCAAGCTGTCGGCCGGCCAGGTCCGCTCGCGCGCCGAGGGCGAGGTCGCGGAGATGCTCGCCAGCGCCCGCCGCGAGGCGGAGGAGATCCGCACGACGACGTCGGCCGAGGCCGAGGGCACGCTGCTGGCCGCCCAGCGCCGCGCCGAGGAGCTCATCGGCTCGGCCGAGCGCGAGGCCGCCTTGATCACGAGCACGGTGCAGGCCGAGGAGTCGGAGCGCCGGGCCAGCCTCGAGCGCGAGCTGGGCGTGCTGCGCTCGACCACCGAGCGCGAGGTGACCGAGCTGCGCGTCAACGCGGAGCGGGAGACCGCGCAGCTGCGCGCGCAGGCCGCCGCCGAGGCCGCGGCCCTGCGCGACGACGCCGAGCGCGAGTCCACCGAGCTGCTCGAGAGCACCCGCCGCGAGGCCGCCCGGATCATCGCCGACGCCAAGCACGAGGCGGCCGAGGCGTCGAACGAGGTGACCGCCGAGCTGGAGCGGCTGCGCGAGCAGACCCGCCGCACCCTCGCCGACGCCGAGCTCGAGGCCGCGCAGCGCCGCGAGGACGTGGAGCGCGAGGCCGCCGAGCGGCACGCCACCGCCAAGGCGGAGACGGAGAAGCTCATCCGCACCGCCGAGGAGCACGCCGCCGAGGCCGAGAAGCGCGTCGCCACGGCGCTGCAGCAGGCCGAGAAGGTCCGCTCGGAGTCCGACGCGTACGTCAAGCAGCTCGTGGCGGACGCCCGCCGCACCGCCGACCGCATCGTCGCCGAGGCGCGCGAGTTCGCCGAGCAGACGGTGAACGACGCCCGCGTCGAGGCGGAGCAGCAGCGCGGCACCGCCCAGCGCCAGCTCCAGGACCTCACGCGCAAGCACGAGTCGATCAACACCTACCTCGACGAGCTGCGCGGCCTGCTGGGCGAGAAGGCCCCGGCGTCGCCCGAGGCGCCCGCCGTCAGCGGTGCGGTGCCGGTGGGGTCGGTCTCCGCGGTGGCCGGCAGCACCCCCGCCCAGGCAGCCCGCGCCGCCGCGGCGCGGGCGACGCAGGACGGCGCCCGCCCGGCCGAGCGTCCCGTCCCCGCACCGCCGGAGGAGGCGGCCGAGCCCGAGGCCGCCGAGCCCGCGGTGGTGCCGGCCGAGGACGCGGCCGACGCCGACAGCGACGCCGGGACCGCGCCCGCGGAGGGCGCAACGGCCGTCACGCCGGCCGACGCCGAGGTCGACGCCGAGGCCGAGGCCGACGCGAAGGCCGCCGCCAAGCGCTGACGCCGCCGAGCGCCGACACCCCCGGCGCCGTCGCGCCGGGGAGGACGAAGGCCGTGGACCGCTCCGGGTCCACGGCCTTCGTCGTGCGCGGGGGTCAGCGGTGGCGCACGACGCGCCGGTGCAGCAGCGCCAGCGCCGCGGCGACCGCCGACGGGTCCTCCACGGGGCTCGCGTGCCCGGCGCCCGGCACCACCGTCAGGGCGGCGTCCCGCGCGGCGCGCTCCATCTGCTCGGCCTCGGCCGGCGGGGTGATCGCGTCCTCGGCGCCCACGACCACGGACACCGGGCCGTCGAACTGCTGCAGCACGTGGGTGCGGTCGGGGCGGTCGGCCATCGCGCGCTGCGCCCACGCCACCCCGGCGGGCGACTGCCCGCGCACCCAGGTCTCCAGCGTCGTGAGCAGGGGCCGGCGGCGCTGCAGGCTGGTGGCGCCCAGCAGGGTCGCGGGCATGGCGAGCACGGGGTCGACCGTCTGGTTCATCTCGACCTCGTGCGCGATCTTGAGGCGCCGGGTGCGGACCTCCTCCGGGTCGGCGCTCGCCTTGGTGTCGACCAGGGCGAGCCCGTCGACGAAGCCGGGGTGCCGCTCGGTGAGCGCGAGGGCCACGTACCCGCCCATGGACATCCCGACGACGATCCCGTTCGCCACCCCCGCGCCGACGAGGGTGCGGTGCACCGCCGCCGCGGCGGCGTCCAGGCTGGGGGCCATGCTGCCCAGCGGGCTGTGGCCGGCACCGGGCAGGTCGAGCGCCAGCGCCCGGATGCCCGGCGGCAGGTGCCCGGCGAGCGGGGCCCACATGCGATGGTCGAGCGGGAACCCGTGCAGCAGGACGAGCGGCACCCCGCCGCCGTCGTGGAGCTCGTGCAGGGCGAGGGTCGTGGAGGTCATCGTCGTCCTCTCAGGCCGTGGTGGACGGGGCCCCCGGGGTGGTCGCCGCCGCGGCACCGGCGTGCGCGACGTCGCCGTCCCAGGTGGTCGGCAGGGGCGGGTGGCCCGGCAGCACGTGCTGGACGATCTCGTCGAGCACGCGCCGCACGGCGGGCTCTCCCACCCACAGGTGCTTGGCGCCGTCGACGCCGATCACCTCGGCCTGCGGCACGCGGGCGAACCGGCGGCGGGCCTCGTCGGGGCGCAGGTAGTCGTCGAGCTCCGGCACGAGCACCACGAGCGGGCGGCCGAACTGGGCCCAGCGGTCGAGGTCCGCGTCGGTGGCCCGGTGCAGCGGCGGCGACAGCAGGACCGCCCCCTCCACGCTCGGGTCGGCGCCGTGCTTGAGCACCAGCTCGGTGCCGAACGACCAGCCGACGAGCCACGGCCGCGGCAGCTCGCGGAACTCGGCCAGCTCGAGGGCCGCCGCGACGTCGTACCGCTCCGCCTCGCCGCCGTCGAACGCGCCCTCGGAGGTGCCGCGCGGCGAGCTCGTGCCGCGGGTGTTGAACCGCAGCACCCCCAGGTCCGCGAGCGCCGGCAACCGCCACGCCGCCTTGCGGTACACGTGGCTGTCCATGAACCCGCCGTGCGTCGGCAACGGGTGGAGGGTCAGCAGCGTCGCGACCGGGTCGCGGTCCCGCGGCAGGGCCAGCTCGCCGACGAGGGTGAGGCCGTCGGCCGTGTGCAGCTCGACGTCCTCCCGGCGGGCCGGCAGGACGGTCATCGAGCGGATCTCGTGCGTCTGGGAGCTCATCGTCTCGAGCCTAGCGATCCTGCGCGCGCGCCGCGGCGGGGCGCCCCGGGCCGCGGGCGGGCGGACGTCTCAGCGCAGCCGCGACCGGCGCTCCCAGCAGCTCGCGTGCCAGTGCCGCCGCGACTCGAGGCCGGCGACCTCCCCGCCGATGGCGTCGCGCGCCCACGCCACGACGTGCCGCGTGCCGGGCGGGATCTCCTGCTGGCAGCCCGGGCAGCGGTAGGTCTTGTCCCCTGTCACGCGCCGCACCGTCCACTCGCCGTCGCCGTCCGAGACGTGGCGGACGCCGCCGAGGGCGCGCTCGACGTCGACCGGCACGTGCTCGGTGCCGTAGGGGCGCCGGGAGGAGCGTCGCGAGGAGGGCATGCGTCCATTGTCGCGCGCCCGCGCGCGGCGGCGCCCGGTCCGCACGGGGCCCGCACACGGGCCGCACGGGACGTCCGGCTTCGGCGGGTAGGGTGCACGAGACCCCGATCGAAGGAAGCACCTGTGAAGCTCCGCATCCCCGGCGCCGCGGCAGCGGTCGTTCTCGGCGCCGCGCTCGTCCTGTCCGGCTGCGGCTCCGACGACGGGGCCTCGCCCTCGGCGTCGCCGTCCGCCTCCGCCTCCGCCTCCGAGGCGCCGGCCCCCACGGCCGAGGACGTCGCGGCCGTCGAGTCGGTCGAGGTCTCCGGCGACGCCGGCAAGGCGCCGACGGTGGAGTTCACCGCGCCGCTGACCGTCTCCACCGGCACGGTGCACGTGGTGTCCGACGGCGACGGCGCCGAGTTCGAGGACGGCCAGTCGCTGACGATCCACTCGGTGGTCTACTCGGGCGCCGACGCCAGCCAGCTCGGCGACACGTACGCCGACGACAGCGCCGAGTCGGTGCTGCTGGACCAGAACGTCATCATCCCGCAGCTGTACGAGGCGCTGTCCGGCAAGCACGTCGGCGCGCGCTTCGTCTTCGCCAACCCGGCGCAGGACGCCTCGGGCAACGCGGTGACGTACGTGACGGTGGGCGAGGTGACCGACGCCCGCACCGTGCCCACCCGCGCGGAGGGCGAGGCCGTCACGCCGGCCGAGGGCCTGCCGACCGTCACGCTCGACGACTCCGGCAAGCCGAGCATCGAGATCCCCGAGGGCTACGAGGCCCCGGACGAGCTCGTCGTCCAGCCGCTCATCAAGGGCTCGGGCCCGGAGGTCGCGGCCGACCAGACCGTCACTGTGCAGTACAGCGGCTGGCTCCTCGACGGCACCCAGTTCGACTCCTCCTGGGAGCGCGGCGCCCCGACGAGCTTCCCGCTGAACGGGGTCATCAAGGGCTGGACGGACGGCCTCGCCGGCCAGACCGTCGGCTCGCAGGTGCTGCTCGTGGTCCCGGCCGACCAGGCCTACGGCGACCAGGCCAGCGGCGCGATCCCGGCGAACTCGCCCCTGATCTTCGTCGTGGACATCCTCGACGCCCAGTGACGGCACAGTGACGGCACAGTGACGGCACAGTGACGGCACGCTGAGCCCGCGTCCGCGCCGCGCGGCGCGGACCGACCGCCCGACCACGGCGGGCACCCCGGCCCGGGGTGCCCGCCGTCGTCGTCCCGGCCCTCGCGACCGCGCACCCGCGGTCGCCGCTTTCGTGATCCCCGGGCGGCGCGCGTACCGTCGGGCCATGACCTCCCCCGAGACTCCCCCGGCGGCGGCGCCGTCCGAGGTTCCGGCCGAGGCGCCCGCGGCCGCCGAGCGCGAGGTGCTCACCTGGGACGCGTTCGCCGTGGCGGTGCGGGACCTGGCGCGCCAGGTCGTCGCCAGCGGCTTCGTGCCCGACGTCGTCGTGGCGGTCGCCCGCGGCGGGCTCGTGCCCGGCGGCGCCGTCGCCTACGCGCTCGGCACCAAGGGCGTGGGCACCATGAACGTCGAGTTCTACACCGACATCGGCAAGACGCTGCCCGACCCGCGCGTGCTGCCGCCGCTCATGGACACCGCCGAGCTGCCGGGCGCCAACGTGCTGGTGGTCGACGACGTCGCGGACTCCGGGCGCACCCTCAAGCTGGTCATGGAGATGCTCGACGGCCACGGGGCGCAGGTGCGCAGCGCCGTGCTGTACACCAAGCCCGCGTCCGTCTTCGCGCCGGACTTCTCCTGGCGCCTGACCGACCGCTGGATCACCTTCCCGTGGTCGGCCGAGCCGCCGGTCGAGGGCGCCACGGCCGCCAAGGCCTGACGGCGCGGCCGCGGTCAGGCGGCCCGCGCGAACAGGCTGCGCGCGGCGTCGGCGACACGCTCGGGGCGCTCCTCCGGCACGAAGTGCCCGGTGTCCTCGAGCCGCTCGAGGACGAAGTCGTCGGCGTGGTCCTCGTGACCGCCCAGGAGGCTGACGTCGGAGAGCACGTCGCCGGCCCCGATCAGCGCGATCGTCGGCACCTCGAGCCGGCGGCCCGCGTAGTCGCCCCGCAGGATGGCCACCTCCTGGCGCAGGATCAGGTCCCGGTAGAGCGCCGACCCCGCACGCGCCCGGGCGGGGTCGCGCAGCCGCTCGAGGTACAGCTCCTCGTCCTGCGGCCCGATCGCCCCGGGCACGTCCCGGTAGGACGACAGCAGGTGCCGCTGCAGGCGCTGGCGACCGCCGCGGAGCGCCCACGCCCCGACCCCGGGCGTCGCCAGGAGAGGGCTCCACCACGAGTGCCGCAGGAGCGCCAGCAGGCGGAGGTCGAACCGCAGCCACACGTGCGGCACGGTGAGGCTGACGAGGCTCGCCACCCGCTCCGGCGTCTCGAGCGCGACCTGGAACATGACGAGGGCGCTCCAGTCGTGCGCCACGACGTGCACCCGCGGCAGGTCGAGCGTGTCGAGCAGGCCGACGACGTCAGCCGTCTGCGTCGCGATGTCGTACCCGTCGCGCGGCGCGTCGGTCCAGCCGAAGCCCCGCAGGTCGGGGCAGATCACCCGACGGTCGGTGGCCAGGAGCGGGATGACCGCCCGCCACTGCCACCAGTGCTCGGGGAACCCGTGCAGCAGCAGCACCGGCGTGGCGTCCGACGTCGTGGCGCTCGCGTCGCTGGGCCCGGCCTCGGCCACGTGCATCCGCAGGTCGCCGACCTGGACGTACTCGTGCCGCACGCCTTCCAGCGCCGGCACGGCGGGGGCTCCGGGGAGTGCCGCGGCCCCGCCCGCGCGGCTCGTGGTGCCGTCCATGCCACGACGCTACTACTGCCGTAGTGGCGTGTCTACTATCTCTGTAGTAGCGGAGGCGCACCAACGCTAGAGTGCTCGCGTGCCGCCACCCGCAGCCTCGCCGTCGCCGGCCCCGGCGCTGCCCACCACGCGGACGCGGGCGCTCGACGCCGCGATCGACCTGGTGGGCACGGCCGGCGTGCGCGCGCTCACGCACGCCCGCGTCGACGAGCGCGCCGGCCTGCCCCGCGGGTCGACGTCGAACTGGTTCCGCACCCGCGCCGCCCTGCTGGCGGGCGTCGCCGACGAGCTGGCCGCCCGCGACCTCGCGGGCGTCGGGTCGGTGCCGCAGCCGCAGACCCCGGACGAGCTGGTCGACGTCCTGTGCGCCTGGTACGCCCACGCGACCGGTCCCGACATCGTCGCCACCACCGCGCGCCTCGCCATCTTCCTCGAGGCCAGCCACGACCCCGACCTGCGCGAGCGCGCGACGCGCGGCCGCGCCGCCCTCGCCGCCTGGGCCGTGCCGGTGCTGGCGCGGCTCGGGGCGCCGGACCCGCAGGCGGCGTTCGTCGCCGTCGCCGCCGCCTCCGAGGGGCTGCTGCTGCACGCCGTGGCGCGCCGCGACCCGACCGACCCGCGGCCCACGCTCACCTCGGCCCTGCGGGGCGCCCTGGCCGGCGAGCCCCGCTGACGCCCCCGCCGAGGTCGACGCCGAGGTCGACGCCAGGCCCGGCGGCGGTCGCCTCAGGACCGCAGGACCACGTCGTCGGCCCGTGCTCGGCGCGCGACGAGCCGGTTGAGGCGCTCGGACATGAGCAGCCCGAGCACCACGAGCACGGCGAGGAACAGCGGGAAGACCCACGCCCCCACCCAGCCCGACAGCACGCCGAACAGCGGTGGCGCGAGGGTGGAGCCGGTGTACGCCGCGGCCATCTGGATGCCGATGACGGCCTGCGAGCTGTGGCGGCCGAAGTTGGCCGGCGTGGAGTGGATGATCGCCGGGTAGACCGGCGCGCACCCGAGCCCGGCGACCACGAGCCCGGCCAGCGCCAGCACGTCGGTCTGCACGGGGACGGCGATCAGCAGCACCCCGAGGCCGACCGCCGCGAAGCCACCACGGATCAGCTGCTTGTCGCCGACCCGGTCGGCGAAGAAGCCGGCCAGGAACCGCCCGCACGTGATCCCCAGCAGGAAGAGCGAGGCGAACGCCGCCGCGGTGGCAGGGTCGACCCCGCGATCGGTGACCAGGTACGTCGACGCCCACAGGATCGAGGTGCTCTCGAGCGCGCAGTAGGCGAAGAAGGCGGTCAGGACCAGGACGACGCCGGGGATGCGCAGCGCCTGCGCCAGCGGGACGTGAGCGCTGCCGCCGGACGCCGGCTCCCTCCCGGCGTCGTCCGCCGCCCCGGCGTCGGCGGCGCGCCCGGCCGGGAGGACCGGGTTGACCTTCCCCCACAGCGGGAGGCTGGCGAGCAGGACGACCGTGAGGGCGGCCTGGACGACGCCGATGACGAGGTAGGCGCCGGACCAGCCCAGGCTCGAGGTGAGCGCGTAGCTCATGACGAACGGGCTGATCGACGCACCCAGCCCCCAGAAGCTGTGCAGCCAGTTCATGTGTCGCGCGGCGTAGTGCAGGGCCACGTAGTTGTTGAGGGCCGCGTCGACCGCACCTGCTCCCAGCCCGTAGGGGACGGCCCACAGGCACAGCATCCAGAAGGAGCCGGAGGCGGAGAAGCCCACCAGGGCGGCAGCGGTCAGACCCACGCTGACGGCCGTGACGGCGCCCGCACCGAACCGGCGCGTGACCCGTTCGGACGCGAGGCTGGACAGGATGGTGCCGCTCGCGATGATCATCGTGACGATGCCGGCGAAGGCGACGGGGACGCCGAGGTCCTGGTGCATCACCGGCCAGCCGGCCCCGACGAGGGAGTCCGGGAGCCCGAGGCTCACGAAGGCGATGTAGATGATCGCGAGGAGGAGCGAGTACACGGCTCTGTGGGCTGCCTTTCGGGCGTCGGGCACGGCGGGCCGGCCGGCGCCGCGTTGGTACGATCGTACACATCCTCCGTCACCGGCCTCCGCGCGCCTGCCCGCGCAGGCGTGCGACCTGCATGGTTCGATGAGGTGCATTTCGTGACAGCCGTGACGAAGGGAGTGGACGCGTGAGGTCGGAGCCGTCGCCGGAGGAGCCCGTCGTCGAGGGGATGGCGCCGATCCCGGCACCGGGCGTCGAGGGTCCCGGGGACGACGGCGACGGCGTCCCGGAGGTCAACTTCGACGAGCAGTTCTACCCGGCCCGTCCGCGCTCGCTGCGCCCGCGCGCCCGCCGCAAGCTCACCTTCACCGGTGACCTGACCCCGCCCCTGGAACCGGTCGGGACGAACAAGGCCTACGTGGAGTGGCTGGTGAACCAGTCGATGCTGGGCGACGCCACGATGATGGCGCGCCAGCTCGCCGGCCAGTCGAGCATGTGGAACAACCCGTACGCCCACCCGAACCCGCGCCAGGCCGTCGAGACCGCCTCGGTGTGGTTCACCGCCTATCCCCTGTCGCTGATCACCGGCCGGGGGCAGTCCTTCCTCAGCGCGCTCGGGTCGGACGACCTGTGGCGGGCGTTCGAGCGGATCGGGATCAAGGCCGTGCACACCGGGCCGGTGAAGATGGCCGGCGGCATCACCGGCTGGGAGCCGACGCCGAGCATCGACGGCCACTTCGACCGGATCGCGATGGCGATGGACCCGCTGTTCGGCACGGAGGACGAGTTCCGCGCGATGTGCGAGAGCGCCGCGCTGCACGGCGGCACGATCATCGACGACATCGTCCCCGGGCACACCGGCAAGGGCGCGGACTTCCGGCTCGCCGAGATGAACTACCGCGACTACCCGGGCATCTATCACATGGTCGAGATCCCCGAGGACGACTGGCACCTGCTGCCCGACGTCCCCGAGGGGCAGGACTCGGTCAACCTCGACGCCGAGACCGAGCGCAAGCTGCAGGACGCGGGCTACATCATCGGCCAGCTGCAGCGCGTGATCTTCTACGAGCCCGGCGTCAAGGAGACCAACTGGAGCGCCACCGCCCCGGTCACGGACACCAAGGGCGGGCGCCGCCGCTGGGTGTACCTGCACTACTTCAAGGCGGGCCAGCCCTCGATCAACTGGCTCGACCCCACCTTCGCCGGGATGCGGCTGGTGATGGGCGACGCCCTGCACTCCCTGCTCGACCTCGGCTCGGGAGGCCTGCGGCTGGACGCCAACGGGTTCCTCGGCGTCGAGCGCTCGGCCGAGGAGTCGCCGGCCTGGTCGGAGGGCCACCCGCTGTCCGAGGCCGCCAACCAGCTGATCGGCTCGATGGTGCGCAAGGTCGGCGGCTTCACCTTCCAGGAGCTGAACCTGACGATGGACGCCATCAAGGCGACCTCGGAGTCCGGCCCCGACCTGTCCTACGACTTCGTCACCCGGCCCGCCTACCACCACGCCCTCGCCACGGGCGACACGGAGTTCCTGCGGCTGGTGCTGCGCGAGGGGCTCAAGACCGGCATCGACCAGGCGTCCCTGGTGCACGCGCTGCAGAACCACGACGAGCTCACCTACGAGCTGGTGCACTTCGCCACCACCCACAGCGACGACGTCTACACCCTGGGCGGGGTCGAGATGGCCGGCGCCGACCTCGCCGAGCACGTGCGCGAGACGCTGCGACAGAAGCTCACCGGCGAGGCCGGGCCGTACAACGCGATCTTCACGCACAACGGCATCGCCTGTACCACCGCCTCGGTGATCACCGCCTCGCTCGAGATCAGCGACCTCGAGGCGCTGAGCGCCGACGACGTCGAGCGGGTCCGCTCGGCCCACCTGCTGCTGGCGATGTACAACGCCTGGCAGCCCGGGGTCTTCGCGCTCTCGGGCTGGGACCTGTGCGGCACCCTGCCGCTCCCCCGCGACCAGGTGAAGAGCCTCATCCGCACCGGCGACACCCGGTGGCTGGAGCGCGGCGCGCACGACCTGATGGGGTGGAACCCGGACACGCACCAGTCCGCCTCGGGCATGCCGCGCGCGACGTCGCTGTACGGCACGCTGCCCGAGCAGCTGGACGACCCGCGGTCGTTCGCCTCCCGCCTGAGCGACCTGCTGGCCGTCCGCGAGTCCGCCGGGATCGCGACCGGCACGCTGCTGGACGTCCCCGACGGCAGCCACGCCGCGATGCTGGTGCTCGTCAACCGGCTCGCCGCCGGCACGCTGCAGGTCACGGTGCTGAACTTCGCGGAGGAGGAGCTGCGCGGCACCGTGATGTCGCAGGTGCTGCCCGCCGGCGCACGCGTCGTCGACCTGACCACCGACGAGGTGGTGGCGCACGTCGACGAGCTGGGCAGCTTCCGGGTCTCCCTGGGCCCGTTCGGCGGCCTGGCCCTGGTCGTCCAGGAGGACGTGGACGCGGACGGCGGCCCGTCGGACAGGAGCTGAGCCCACCTCGGCCGCGCAGGCCCGGGAGGGGCTGGCGGCCGGGGCCGCGCTGCTCGACGAGCTCGCTGCCGACAGCGCTCTGCGCGCCACCCTCGACGAGCCGCTGCGGCTCCTCACCGCCGTCGCGTCCGTCGCACGGGGCGGCTTCGCGCTCGCCGCGAGGGCGGCACGCCGTCCGCAGGACGCTGCCTGAGCCAGGCGTGCACCACCCGGGGCCTCGCTGCGCCGCGCGCTGTGCCAGGTCGCCGGAGCGGAGACGTGGCACCAGGTTGGCGAGGCGCGGCGCCGCGCGGGGTGTCGGGCGTGAGCTTCGCACCGCTCCGGGCAGACTCGCGTCCGTGGAGGACGTCGTGGTGGTCCGGCCGCGCGGGACGGCACTGTCGGGACCGCCCGTGCAGGTGCCGCTGAGCGCAGAGGCGCCGGAGGCCGACGAGGCCCAGACCCGTGGGCAGGTCCGGCGCGCGCGGCGGGCGCTCGCCGCCGGCCTGGTCGCGGCGGTCGGTGCCGTGGGCGTCGTCATGGGCGTGCACGCGTCCACCGAGCGACGGCTCGAGGCCTACGCGCAGGAGTACCGGGACGCCGCCACCGCGGCGGCGACGTCGGGCCGTGACCTGTGGCGCGCAGGGTTCGTCGCCCAGATCGCCCTGCACGAGGCGCCAGACGTCGCCACGACCGACGTCGGCCGCGACCTCGCCGCCGAGATCGCGGGCTCCGCGGAGCTGATGGACCGCATCGACGGCACCCGGCGGATCCTGGTGTTCGAGACGTTCGCGGAGGCGGAGGCGGCCATCGACGCCGTGGAGGACCTCGCCGCACGGGCCGCCGACGCCGCGACGTCGATCGGCGCGGGCACGCGAGCGATCGCGGAGGCAGGGACCTGACCTCCCGGACTTCCTCCCACGGCGTTCCGAAGCCCTCGCAGGATCACCACGGGTCAAGCCGCTGCCGCCGCCGGTCCGCGAGCTACGTTTCACCTCGTCCCGACCATGGTTGAGGAAGACCGCAGTGGCCGTGAGAGACGTTCGAGCAGCAGGGGCAGTCGCCGTGCTGGGTGCACTGCTCCTCGCGGGATGCGCCGAGACCGGGCACGTCGACCTGCGGAACGACACCGAGGACGACGTGTCCGTCCGGTTCACCGACGAGGAGGCCATGGCCGACCTCGGTGCTGACGGCGTCGTGGACGTCCCCGCGACGGGTGGCGCGAGCATCCCGTCGAGCACGTGCTACGACGGCCCCTTCCTGGTGACGTACCCCGACGGGAGGATCATCGAGGTGCGAGGTGACCTCTGTCCCGGACAGGAGCTCTGGGTGCGCGACGGGGCCGCCGAGCTGAGGGAGACATCGAGCTCGGGCTAGACACGCACAGATGCCCGGCACCGCGATCCCGTCGGCCACGAGGCCCGCAGCGACTACCGCGGGATCGCGCCGCGACCATGCCCCATTCCCCGTCAGACTGTGGACATGGTTCAGGGGCGAGCCGATCAGACCCCGGGCGTCGGGGAAGCACTCCTGCGGAGCCGGGTCTTCTGGGTGGCTACGGCCGCCGGACTGCTCACGTCCCCCATGCTGTTCTGGAGCGCTCCTGCTGCCGGCATCGTGATCGCGCTCGTCGGCACGCGCCTGTGGATCACCCGACGTCGGATCTTCTTGGTGGCTCTCGGTACCGGTCTGGCCGCCGGATCGGTGCCCTACGCGATCGCGGCGCTGCTGACGCTGCTCGACATCAGATGGCCCTGATCGCCCCGCTGCATGGCCGCGGTGGGGCCGTCGTGACGGCCACATCAGCCACCACCCGGCCGTTGCACGTCGGCCTGCGAGGACCCGGGAGCACGGCGCTCTAGCCTCGGCCCGTGCTGTCCGTCCTGTGGTGGGCCCTTGCCGGCGCGGCCGCCCCCTCGCTGCTCAGCTATGTGCCGTTCGCCATCCTCGCGGTCGCAGCCGAACCGCGGTATCTGCCCGAAGCACTGCAGTGGGCGCCGCTGATGGTGATCATGTTCCTCCGGCCACGGCGCGGGCACTCATCGGTGTCCATGGAGAGCCGGCACGCAAAGAGGCCCGGAACCGCAGAATTCTGCGGTTCCGGGCCTCTGGCCAGCCGGTACGGCTACCGGGTCTGAGACAAGTCTCAGAAGTCCCAGTCGTCGTCCGTGGTGTCGACGGCCTTGCCGATGACGTAGGACGAGCCGGAGCCCGAGAAGAAGTCGTGGTTCTCGTCGGCGTTCGGGCTCAGCGCGGCGAGGATCGCCGGGTTGACGTCCGTCTCGTCCTTGGGGAACAGCGGCTCGTAGCCGAGGTTCATCAGCGCCTTGTTGGCGTTGTACCGCAGGAACTTCTTGACGTCCTCGGTGAGCCCGAGCTCGCCGTACAGCGCCTCGGTGTACTCGACCTCGTTCTCGTACAGCTCGAAGAGCAGCTCGAACGTGTAGGCCTTGAGCTCGTCCTGCTCGGCCTGGCTGACCAGCTGCAGCCCCTTCTGGAACTTGTAGCCGATGTAGTAGCCGTGGACGGCCTCGTCGCGGATGATCAGGCGGATGAGGTCGGCCGTGTTCGTGAGCTTGGCGCGGCTCGACCAGTACATCGGCGCGTAGAAGCCCGAGTAGAACAGGAACGACTCGAGCATCGTCGAGGCGACCTTGCGCTTCAGCGGGTCGTCGCCGCGGTAGTAGTCGAGGACGATCTCGGCCTTGCGCTGCAGGTTCGGGTTGTTCTCCGACCACTCGAAGGCCTGGTCGATCTCGCGCGTGGAGATGAGCGTCGAGAAGATCGAGGAGTAGCTCTTCGCGTGCACCGACTCCATGAACGCGATGTTGGTGTACACCGCCTCCTCGTGCGGGGTCAGCGCGTCCGGGATGAGCGAGACCGCGCCCACGGTGCCCTGGATGGTGTCGAGCAGCGTCAGGCCCGTGAACACGCGCGTGGTCATGAGCTTCTCGGCCTCGGACAGCGTCGCCCACGACTGGATGTCGTTGGACACCGGCACCTTCTCGGGCAGCCAGAAGTTGCCGACCAGGCGGTCCCAGACCTCGAGGTCCTTCTCGTCCTCGAGGCGGTTCCAGTTGATCGCGGTGACGCGGTCGATGAGCTTGAGCTTGCCCGTGGGTGACATGGTCCCTGTGTGCTTTCGACGTGGGGCGGGAGGTGGGGGGCGACGACGGCCGGTCGGGGGGGGGGGGCCGGGGGGGGGCGCCCCCCCCCCCCGCCCCCGCGGGGCCGACCACACCCCAAAAACACACAAACCCCCAAGGCACAGGGGGGGGGGGGGGGGGGGGGGGAGAAGGGGGGGGGGGGGGGGGGGGGGGGGGGGGGGGGGGGGGGGGGGGGGGGGGGGGGGGGGGGGGGGGGGGGGGGGGGGGGGGGGGGGGGGGGGGGGGGGGGGGGGCCGCCGGCGGGGGGGGGGGCGCGCGGGGGGGGGGGGGGGGCGGGGGGGGGGGCGGGGGGGGGGGGGGGGGGGCCCGGGGGGGGGGGGGGCGGGGGGGGGGGGGGGGGGGGGGGGGGGCGCCGGGGGGGGGGGGGGGGGGGCGGGGGGGCGCCCCCCCCCCGGCCCGTCGTCAGGCGTGGGGTCGGGTCAGAGCATGCAGCTGACGCAGTTCTCGACCTCGGTGCCCTCGAGGGCCATCTGCCGCAGGCGGATGTAGTACAGCGTCTTGATGCCCTTGCGCCAGGCGTAGATCTGCGCCTTGTTGACGTCGCGCGTGGTGACCGTGTCCGGGAAGAACAGCGTCAGCGACAGGCCCTGGTCGACGTGCTGCGTCGCCGCGGCGTAGGTGTCGATGATCTTCTCGTAGCCGATCTCGTACGCGTCCTGGTAGTACTCCAGGTTGTCGTTCGTCATGTAGGGCGCCGGGTAGTAGACGCGCCCGAGCTTGCCCTCCTTGCGGATCTCGATCTTCGCCGGGACCGGGTGGATCGAGGACGTGGAGTTGTTGATGTAGCTGATCGAGCCCGTCGGCGGCACGGCCTGCAGGTTCTGGTTGTAGATGCCGTGCTTCATGACCGAGGCCTTGAGCGCGCGCCAGTCGTCCTGCGTGGGGATGTGCACGCCGGCGTCGGCGAACAGCTGCGCGACGCGCGCCGTGGCCGGCTTCCACTCCTGCTCGGTGTACTTGTCGAAGTACTCGCCCGTGGCGTACTTCGAGTCCTCGAACCCGCCGAACGCCCGGCCGCGCTCGATGGCGAGGCGGTTGGACGCGGCGATGGCGTGGAAGGCCACCGTGTAGAAGTAGATGTTCGTGAAGTCGACGCCCTCCTCGGACCCGTAGAAGATCCGCTCGCGCGCCAGGTAGCCGTGCAGGTTCATCTGGCCCAGGCCGATGGCGTGGCCCATCTCGTTGGCCTTCCGCACCGGCGGCACCGACTCGATGCTGGACTGGTCCGAGACCGCGGTCAGCGCGCGGATCGCCGTGTCGATGGTCTTGCCGAAGTCGGCGGAGTCCATCGCCTTGGCGATGTTGAGGGAGCCGAGGTTGCAGGAGATGTCCCGGCCGACCTCGTCGTAGGACAGGTCCTCGTTGAGGGTCGACGGCGTGGAGACCTGGAGGATCTCGGAGCACAGGTTCGAGTGGGTGATGCGGCCCTTGATCGGGTTCGCCTTGTTCACCGTGTCCTCGAACATGATGTACGGGTAGCCCGACTCGAACTGCAGCTCGGCCAGCGTCTGGAAGAAGTCGCGGGCGTCGATGGTGGTCTTGCGGATGCGGTCGTCCGCGACCATCTCGTCGTACTTCTCCGAGATGGAGATGTCGGCGAACGGCTGGCCGTAGACGCGCTCGACGTCGTACGGGCTGAACAGGTGCATCGGCTTGTTCTGCTTCGCCAGCTCGAACGTGATGTCCGGGATGACGACGCCGAGCGACAGCGTCTTGATGCGGATCTTCTCGTCCGCGTTCTCGCGCTTGGTGTCCAGGAACCGCAGGATGTCCGGGTGGTGGGCGTGCAGGTACACCGCGCCGGCGCCCTGGCGCGCGCCGAGCTGGTTGGCGTAGCTGAACGAGTCCTCGAGCAGCTTCATCACGGGGATGACGCCGGACGACTGGTTCTGGATCTGCTTGATCGGCGCGCCGTACTCGCGGATGTTGCTCAGCAGCAGGGCCACGCCGCCGCCGCGCTTGGACAGCTGCAGGGCGGAGTTGATGCCGCGCGCGATGGACTCCATGTTGTCCTCGATGCGCAGCAGGAAGCACGAGACGAACTCGCCGCGCTGCTTCTTGCCCACGTTGAGGAACGTCGGGGTCGCGGGCTGGAAGCGGCCGGTGACGACCTCCTCGACGATGTCCCGGGCCAGCTGCTCGTCGCCGTCGGCCAGGCCGAGCGCGACCATGCTCACGCGGTCCTCGAAGCGCTCCAGGTACTTCTTGCCGTCGAACGTCTTGAGCGTGTACGAGGTGTAGTACTTGAACGCGCCGAGGAACGTGTCGAAGCGGAACTTGTGCGCGTACGCGAGCTGGAACAGCTCCTTGACGAACGCCGGCGAGTACTTCGCCAGGACCTCGCCCTCGTAGTACTCGTTCTCGACGAGGTAGCGCAGCTTGTCCTCGAGCGTGTCGAACTCGATCGTGTTCGGGTTGACGTGCTGCAGGAAGTACTGGCGCGCGGCCTCGCGGTCCTTCTCGAACTGGATCTTCCCGTCCGGACCGTAGAGGTTCAGCATCGCGTTGAGCGCGTGGTAGTCCATCTGCAGGTTCTGGACCGCCACCGGCTCGCCCGCGGCGGCCGGCGTCGCGCTCACGCCGAGATCAGAGACTGTCGTTGCCAAAATCGTCCCAATCCGCTTCGGACGCGCGTGACGTCCTCGGCTGTCCCCAGGAGTTCGAAGGCGTACAGGTACGGGACCTGGCACTTCGCCGAGATGATGTCGCCGGCGATGCAGTACGCAGCGCCGAAGTTGGTGTTGCCCGCGGCGATGACGCCGCGGATGAACGAGCGGTTGTGCGCGTCGTTGAGGAACCTGACCACCTGCCGCGGCACGGACCCGCCCTCGTTGCCCCCGCCGTAGGTGGGCACCATGAGCACGTAAGGCTCGTCGACGGTCAGGAAGCCGTCCGCGGGACGCAGCGGGATGCGGTGGACCGCCATGCCCAGCTCCTCGAGGCCGAGGCGCTGGACGAAGCGGTGCGTGTTCTCCGACACGCTGGAGAAGTAGACGAGAGCCGTCATGTCACCCCTCCCCTGACCCGTGTCCCCGGCGCGTGCCCGGGGGCACGCACGGACTCGTGACGGCGGCCCGCGGGCCGCGGCGCTCGCGCGGAGCGCAGGGGCCGGGCCCGCAGGCCCGGCCCGCGGTCATCAGGCCGTCGCGGCCTGGCGGGCGCTCGCGAGAGCGCCGATCTTGTCCGGGCGGAAGCCCGACCAGTGGTCGTCGCCGGAGACGACGACCGGCGCCTGCAGGTAGCCGAGGCCACGGACCATCTCCAGCGCCTCGGCGTCCTGCGTGATGTCGACGACCGTGTACTCGACGCCCTTCTTGTCGAGGGCCCGGTAGGTCGCGTCGCACTGCACGCAGGCCGGCTTGCTGTAGACCGTGACGCTCATGTCCGTCTCCTGTCTGAGCCCCTCGCGGGTGCTGGTCGGTGGTGGTTCCCGGCCCGTCCCGCGTGCCCCGCGGGCCCCGGCCGGACCCGGTGGACGGGCGGCGGCGGGAGGGCTGCGGGAGGAACGACGGCCGTGAAACTACAGTGATGTGGTTCGCGGAAGGGCCTGGTGGCCCCTCAGGACTCAGACACTACACCTAGTGCCCGGAGCCGAGGCAACAACGAGATGTTGTGGTCGCGGCGTGTCGCGTCCTCGTTGTCGGTCCATGCTTCATCGTCCCACCGGCCACCGACACGGCCCCGTGGCGGCGCCGGCGCGTCTCGCCGTCGGCGGCCCCGCCGGCACCGTCGCGCGCCGTCCACCGCGCCGTGCACGGTCCGCGCCCCGGTGTGCACAGGGCCCGGCCCGCGCGGGCCGCGCCGCGCCGCCGTTCGGGCGCGGTCGTCCACAGCCGGTGCACGCGCGAGGTCCACAGGGTGTGGGGATCCGCGGGCGTCTCGGAGCGCGAGACCCGGCCCGTGGCGGCGTGCCGGCACCCGGGCGCGACGACGGCCCGGAGCTCGCCGCGCGGGGGCGCTCCGGGCCGTCCGGTGGTGCGAAAGATCACCCGCTCGGCGCGCCGGCCACCGGGGTGGACCGGCGCGCCGGGCGCGCGTCAGGGCTGCGGGTCGACGTCGGTCACCGCGGGCAGGGTGCCCGTGGCGGCCAGGCGGCGGTACCAGTGCGCGGAGTCCTTCCAGGTGCGCTCGAGCGTGCCGTAGTCGACGTGCAGCAGCCCGAAGCGCCGGGAGTAGCCGTAGCCCCACTCGAAGTTGTCCATCAGCGACCAGGCGAAGTACCCGCGCACGTCCGCGCCGGCGTCGCGGGCGTCGCCCACGGCGGCCACGTGGTCGTGCAGGTAGGCCACCCGCCGCGGGTCGTGCACCCGCCGCGTGCCGTCCGCCTCGACGGTCACCTCATCGTCGAACGCCGCGCCGTTCTCCGTGACCATGAGCGGCACGTCCGGGTACCGCTTGGCCAGCGAGACCAGCAGCTCGGACATGCCCGTGGCGTCGATGCCCCAGCCCATCGCCGTGCGCGGGCCGGGCACCTGGACGAACTCCACGTCCTGGACCCCGATCCACGGGGTGTGCGCCGAGGCGCCGTGCCCATCGTCCTCGGAGCGCTCCCCCGTGCCGTCGAACAGCCGCACGGTGACCGGGGAGTAGTAGTTCACGCCGAGCACGCTGATCGGCTGGCGGACCAGCTCGAGGTCGCCCGGCTGCACGAACGACCAGTCGCTCACGGCCGCCGTGGTGTCGAGCAGGTCCTGCGGGTAGGCGCCCTCGAGCATCGGGCCCAGGAACGCCCCGTTGGCCAGCGCCTCGATGCGCCGCACCGCGAGCGCGTCGCGCTCCGGGTCCTCCGGGCGCACCACGTGCAGGTTGAGCGTCACCGACGTGCTCGTGCCCTCGCCCAGCACGTCCCGCACCGCGGCCGAGGCCAGGCCGTGGGCCAGGTTCAGGTGGTGCACCGCGCGCAGGGCCGCCTCAGGCTCCGTACGCCCCGGGGCGTGCACGCCCGAGCCGTAGCCCAGGTAGGCCGAGCACCAGGGCTCGTTGAGCGTGGTCCACGTGTCCACCCGCTCGCCCAGCTCGCGCGCCATGTGGCGGGCGTACTCGGCGAAGGCGTACGCCGTCTCCCGGTTCGCCCAGCCGCCGGCGTCCTCCAGCTCCTGCGGCAGGTCCCAGTGGTACAGGGTCACCACCGGGCGGATGCCGCGCGCGATCAGCGCGTCGAGCAGCCGCACGTAGAACGCCACGCCCTCGGCGTTGAGCTCCCCGCGTCCGCCGGGCTGCACCCGCGGCCAGGAGATCGACAGCCGGTAGGCGTCGACGCCGAGGCGGGCCAGGTGCTCCACGTCCTCCTCCCACCGGTGGTAGTGGTCGTCGGCCACGTCCCCGGTGTCCCCGCCGAGCGTGCGGCCCGGCGTGTGCGAGTAGGTGTCCCAGATGGACGGGCCGCGGCCGCCCTCCGCGGCGGCGCCCTCGATCTGGTAGGCCGCCGTGGCGGTGCCCCACACGAAGTCGTCGGGGAACGTCCGGCCGCCCGGCGTCCCGCCCTGCGCCTGCGCCTGCGCGCTCACGCGACCACCACCCGCAGCTCGCCGGCGCCGGTCGCCCGGGCCTGCCGGCCCGCGACCTCGACGCCCCACTCCCCCGGCGCGTCCGTCGTCGTGACGACGACGGCGTCCGCCGTCCGTCGCACCCGGAACGCCGCGTCCCGTCCTGTCCCACCCGGCACCGTGACCTCCTCGTCGTGTCCTACGGGCAGCTCGAAGCAGCGCAGCGTCACGCCGTCCGCCCAGTCGTACTCCGGCGCGTCGTCGCGCGCGCCGACCGGCAGCACCGTGCCCGGCCGCACCAGCACCGGCAGCGACGTGAAGCCGTGCTCCTCCGTCACCCAGCGCGGGCCCGTCACCGTGGCCGCGTGCGAGCCGTCGACGTCGTCGACCAGCCGCGTCCACGTGCCCTCGGGCACGTAGTACTCGACCGTACCGTCCGCGGTGAACACCGGGGCCACCAGCAGCGCGTCGCCGAGCATGTACTGCATGTCCACCGGCTGCGCCCCGCGGTCGGCCGGGAACTCCAGCACCATCGGCCGCATCATCGGCACGCCCTCGGCGTGCGCCTCCTCGGCCAGCCGGCCCAGGTACGGCATCAGCGAGAGCTTGAGGCGCGTGAACCTCCGGGTGACCTCGACCGCCTCGTCGTCGAACGCCCACGGCACCCGGTAGGAGCCGGAGCCGTGCAGCCGCGAGTGGCTCGACAGCAGGCCGAACGCGAGCCACCGCTTGAACACCCCGGCGTCGGGCGTGCCCTCGAACCCGCCGATGTCGTGGCTCCAGTAGCCGAAGCCGGACATCGCCAGGGACAGCCCGCCGCGCAGGGACTCGGCCATGGAGGCGTAGGTGGAGTCGCAGTCGCCGCCCCAGTGCACGGGGAACTGCTGGCCGCCGGCCGTGGCGGAGCGGGCGAACAGCACGGCCTCGCCGGTGCCGCGCTTGCGCTCCAGCAGGCGGAAGACCGCCTCGTTGTACAGGTGCGCGTAGTAGTTGTGCATCTTGCGCGGGTCCGAGCCGTCGTGCCAGACGACGTCGTCGACCGGGATGCGCTCGCCGAAGTCGGTCTTGAAGCAGTCGACGCCCTGGTCGAGCAGGCGCTCGAGGTGGCCGAGGTACCAGGCGGTGGCCTCGGGGTTCGTGAAGTCGACCAGGCCCATGCCGGCCTGCCACATGTCCCACTGCCACACGCCGCCGTCGGTGGTGCGCACCAGGTAGCCCTTGGCGGCGCCCTCGGCGAACAGCGGCGAGCGCTGGCCGATGTACGGGTTGATCCACACGCAGACCTTGAGGCCCCGGGAGTGCAGGCGGGCGAGCATGCCCTCGGGGTCCGGGAACGTGCGCGGGTCCCACTCGAAGTCGCACCACTGGTACTCGCGCATCCAGAAGCAGTCGAAGTGGAAGACGCTCAGCGGCAGGTCGCGCTCGGCCATGCCGTCGATGAAGCTCGTGACGGTCGCCTCGTCGTAGCTCGTGGTGAACGACGTCGACAGCCACAGGCCGAAGGACCAGCCGGGCACCCGGGCGGGGCGGCCGGTCAGGGCGGTGTACCGGCGCAGCACGTCCTTGGGCGTGGGCCCGCCGACGAGGTAGTAGCGCAGGCGCTGGCCCTCGACCGAGAGCTGGACGCGGGTGTTGACCTCGGAGGCGACCTCGAGCGAGACCTTCTCCGGGTGGGCGACGAAGACGCCGTAGCCCTTGCTCGTGACGTAGAACGGCACGTTCTTGTAGGCCTGCTCGCTGGAGGTGCCGCCGTCCTCGTTCCAGACGTCGACGACCTGGCCGTTCTTGACGAACGGGCCGAACCGCTCGCCCAGGCCGTAGACGTGCTCGGCCGGGTCGAGCGTGAGCTGCTCGTGCACCCAGGAGGTGCCCGCCTGCTCGCCGGCCTCGGCCGTCATCACGCCCACCGACTTCGGCAGGCTCGAGGTCAGCACCCGCCCGTCCTGCTCGAAGTCGACGTGCCAGCGGCCGCCGCGGTGCACCCGCACGGTCAGCCCGCCGGTCTCCAGCACGCCGGCCGCCTCGTCGACCTTGACCACCGGCCGGAAGCCGGCGGCGCCGGTGACGGCGAAGGCGGGGCCCGGCGCGGCCGCGCCGGCGTGGTGGACGACGTCCACGGCCACGACGCCCGGCGCCGGCGACGAGTACGTCACCGTCACCATCGGCCGGTTGAGCGTGTCGCCCCGGCCGCGGATCACCGCGGTCGGCGCGTACACCGTCATGGTGCCCGCGGCCTCGTCGACGCGGACGTCGTCGACCTCCACGGCGTAGAGCGGACTGATGCCACGGCGGGTCTGCCAGTAGCCGTCGGTGAACTTCATGCGTCACCCTCTCGGGTCTCGTCGGTGAGGAATGCTGCGGTCACGCCGGGCCGGTCACTTCACGGAGCCGGCGGTGACGCCGCGGGTCAGCGTGCGCTGGAAGATGAGGAAGAAGACCAGCGCGGGCAGCAGGGAGATCAGCGCGCCGGCGTTCGTCGTCGGGGCGTCCATCATCCGGTCGCCCTGCAGGGAGGCGAGCGCGATCGGCACGGTCTGGGTGTCGCCGGTGGTCAGCATGACCAGCGGGATGAAGAACTCGTTCCACGTCCAGATGAAGAAGAAGATCATCAGCACGCCGAGGGTGGGGCGCACGATCGGGAAGACGACCTTCCACAGGATGCGCCAGCGGCCGGCGCCGTCGAGCGCCGCGGCCTCGAGCAGCGCGGGCGGGAACGTGCCGAGCACCGAGGCCAGCAGGTAGGTGCCGAACGCCGACTGGATGACGGTGAAGATGATGATCACCGACCACTGCGAGTTGGACAGGCCGACCTTCTGGGCCATGTCGAACAGCGGGTAGATCAGCGCCTCCTGCGGCAGCATGTTCGCCAGCAGGAACAGCGTGACGATCCACAGCCGGCCCTTGATGCGCCCGACGCCGATCGCGTAGGCGTTCAGCAGCGACAGCAGCGTGCCCAGCAGCGCCACGACGCCGGAGATGAAGAACGAGTTCCACAGCTTGACCGGGAACTCCGTGCGCTCCCAGAAGGTCGTGACGCCGTCCAGGTACAGCTGCGTCGGCAGGCTGAGCGGGCCGTTCTGGGAGTAGTCCTGCGGCGACTTGAGCGCGTTGAGCACCATGATCACGAACGGCGCCAGCATGACCAGCGCCGCGAGGACCGCCGCCGCCAGGACGAACCAGCGGGCGACGCCGCGGCGGTGCCGCTCGTCCTGGCGCGAGGGGCGGCGGGTCCTCGACGGGGTGGACGGCGCCGGGGCCGTCACGGGTGCGGTGAGCGTGGACATCAGCGCCCCTCCTCCTCGCGCCGCTGGGCGCGGTTCTGCAGGCCGAGGATGACGACGGCCACGACGATGATCACGAGCGTCAGCACCGTGGCGACGGCGGCGCCGTAGCCCACCTTCGACTTGTCGAAGAAGTTCAGGTACGAGTAGTAGCTCGGCACGAGGGTCGAGCTCTCGGGGCCGCCGCGGGTCAGCACGTAGATCGGGCCGAACACCTTGAGCGCCGCCACGGTGCAGGTGAGGGTCACGACGAAGGTCTCGGGACGGATCTGCGGCAGCGTGATCGCGCGGAAGCGCCGCCACCAGCCGGCGCCGTCGAGCTCCGCGGCCTCGTACAGCTCCGGGTCCACGCGCTGCAGCGCGGACATGAAGATGACGACGGGGTAGCCGATCTGCACCCACACGAGCACGGCGGCCACGGTCGGCAGGGCCGTGGAGGTGTCGCCCAGCCAGTTCGGCGGGCTGTCGACGCCCAGGCTCCGCAGAACCACGTTGAGCGCGCCGGTCTGGGAGTTGAGGATCCAGTTCCACAGCACGCCGGCGACGGCGACGGGCAGGATCTGAGGCAGGTAGTAGGTGGCGCGCAGCACCGCGGCGACCCGGCCGCCGAACCGGCGGCCCAGGTAGTCGAACAGCACCGCCGCGAGCACCAGGCCGATGAGCGTGGGCGCCACCACCATCGCGGCGATCATCGCCACGGAGTTGGTGAACGACGTCCAGAACGCGGTGTCCTGCATCAGCTCGGCGTAGTTGCCGAGGCCCACCCACCGCAGCGGTGACATGCCGCCGCGCCACGAGAAGAGGCTGATGTAGACGTTGGTGACGAACGGGTAGCCGATCACGACGACGAACGCCACGGCCCCCGGGATCAGGTACGGCAGGTAGGGCACCCACGCCGGGCGGCGGCGTCGGCGCTGACGGGACTCGGGTCGGGACCCGGGTCGGGACCCGGGTCGGGACTCGGGTCGGGACTCGACCGTTGCGGTCATCTCCAGCTCCTCGTTCACGGGCCGGCACGGGGGCCGGCGCGAGGCGGCCTGCGGGCGGCCTCCAGGCGGCCCGCAGGTCGCCCGCGGCGCGGACCGGGCGGGGGCGGCCGGCGTCGGCCGCCCCCGCGCCGGGTCACTCGCCGGTCAGGTCGGACTTGCCCTCGACGTAGGCGGACTCGAGCCCGTCGAGCACCTCGGCGGGCGCCTTCGACTGGTTCACCAGGGACTGCAGCTGGCTGACGACGACGTCGTAGTAGCCGGGCACCGGCCAGTCGGGGTAGAACGCCAGGCCGTCCTGGTCGAGGATCGCCTGGAAGTTCTCGGTGAGCTCCTTGGTGCGCTCGTCCGTGATCGTCGAGGCGTCGCCGGCCACGGGCAGGCCGCCCTTCTCCGCCAGGACGTCCTGCACCTCGGGACGCAGCGTGATGTCGATGAACTCCTCGGCCAGCGACTTCGAGTCGGCGTTGGCCGGCACGACCCACAGGTTGCCGGACGAGCCAGGGTGCAGCGTGTTGCCCGGGAAGTTGAACTGGCCCCAGTCGTCCTGCATCTCGGTGGCCAGGCGGCCGAACCACCAGGAGCCGGAGACCATGATCGGGTAGGTGCCGTTGATGAACGACACGCCCATGTCCTCGGCCGTCAGCGCCGCCGAGTCGGGGGCGATGTAGCCGGCCTTGATCCACTCGTCGAGCTTCTCGGTGGCGGCGGTCATCTCCGGGCCGTGGAAGTCCACGTCGCCGTCGAACAGCTGGTACTGGTCGACCAGGCCGCGGTCGGCGTTCGCGAGCACCAGCTCGTACCACAGCTGCCCCAGCGGGTACTCGGCGCCGGCCTCGGCGAGCGGCGTGATGCCGGCGTCCTTGAAGGTCTGCAGCGCGGCCTCGAGCTCCTCGAGGGTGGTGGGCACCTCGACGCCGTGCTCCGCGAACATCGCCTTGTTGTAGTAGACCTGCACGAACTCGCCGTAGTTCGGCACGCCGTACCACTCGCCCGAGCCCATGAGCCCGTTCTCGTCGTACGTCGCGGTCGTCTGCAGCGAGCCGGGCAGCTTGTCGGCCCAGCCCTTCTCCTCGGCGACGTCGGTGAGCGGCGCGAGCAGGCCCTGCGCCGCGAGCTGGCCGGCGGTGGCGTTGCCCTTGTTGTACTCCATGACGTCCGGCACGTCGTCGCCGGTGAGCACGATCTTGGCGTTCTTCTGGATCTGCTCGAACGTCTGCTTCTCGACGACGACCTCGACGTCCGGGTGCTCCTCCTCGAAGATCTCGATGGCCCGGGCCCAGGCCTGGCCCATCGCGGAGTCGTCGTTCTCGTAGTGCCAGATCGTCAGCGTCGAGTCGTCGGTGTCGCCACCGCCGCCGGCGACGTCACCGCCGCCCGTGCCTCCACCGACGCACGCCGTCAGGGCGAGCGGCAGCACCGCCAGGGCGGCGATCATCGAGCCCTTGCGGGTTCGCTTCATCGCGGGTCCTCCTCGTCGAGTCCGGCCGGGGCCGGGGTCCCGGGCCGTGGCCCGGTGGGATGGACGCGGCCCGTCGTCGGGTCGCGGGGTGCGTCAGGACGACGCGGGGTCACCGTCGACGGCGCTGCCCGGGCCGTCGGGGTGGGTGCCGGGCGCCGCGCCGGGGGCGGGCGCGACGCTGCCCCCGGGCTCGAGGGCGCACGGGATGAGCACGTCCGGCGTGGCCGGGCGGCTGGCGTCCACCAGCGACAGGAGCTTGAGGACGCCGAGGCGTCCGAGCTCCGCGCCGGGGGCGTGCATGGTGGTCAGGGGCGGGTTGCTCATCTCGCCGACGCCCGGCGAGGTGACGATCGACAGGATCGACATCTGGTCCGGCACGTCGATGCGCCGGGCCTGCAGCTCGGCCATCACGCCGAAGGTCGCGATCTCGTTCATCGTGACCAGCGCGGTCAGGCCCGGCTCCAGCGCGAACAGCTCGCCGACGGCGGCGCGGCCGGCGCGCGGCGACTCGTCGCTGTGCACGACCACCGGCTCCAGGCCGCGGGCGCGCATCGCCGCCTCGAAGCCCTCCTGCGCCCGGAAGGTGGGCGCGTAGCCGGCCTCGCGGCTGGCGAGCGAGTGGTTGACGAAGCCGATGCGCCGGTGGCCGAGGCCGGCGAGGTGCGCGACGGCGTCCTCGGTGGTCCGCTCGAAGTCGATGTCGACGCTGGGGCGGTCCGCGAGGTCCCGCGTGCGGCCGATCATCGTGTACGGGACGCCGGCCTCCTGCAGGGTGTCCACCCGAGCGTCGTCGAGCGAGACCTCCATGAGCAGGACGCCGGCCGCCATGCCCTGGCGGACCAGGTCGCGGATCTCCGGGGCCTGGGTGGTGCGGAAGGGCCACAGCACGAGGTGGTGGCCGTTCTCCCGCGCCGTGACCGCCGCAGCGTCGACGAACTCGGCGACGGTGCCGCCGAGCCCGCGCTCCATGGCCGGGTAGATGAGGGCGAGCACGTTGCTGCGCCGCGAGGCGAGGCCCCGCGCCATGGCGTTCGGCTGGTAGCCGAGCTCGGCCATGGCCTCCTCGATGCGGCGGCGCGTCTCCGCCGAGACCGGCCGGGTGCCCGAGAGGGCGTAGGAGACCGTGCTCAGCGAGACCTGCGCGCGCTGCGCCACGTCCTGCATCGTCGCCATGCGGTCACCTCCCCGTGTCGTGGGCGTCGTCGTCGTGCCCGGGCCGCCCCCGACGCACATGGTCGAAGCGTTTCGTCGAAGCGCTCCGTCGAAGCGCTTCGAAACCGTCGACGAGTATGCGGGCGCCCGACCGCGGCCGTCAACTCCGCACGATCCCGCGTCGCTCCGCGGCGAGAGCATCCCCTGCGCACCGGCACAATGGAGCCGCTCATCATCGGCGGAGGGACGGTGCGTCATGGCCACGATCGAGGACGTCGCCAAGCGGGCGGGGGTCGCCGCGTCGACCGTCTCGTACGTCCTGTCCGGGAAGCGCTCGATCTCCCCTGCGACGCGGTCGCGCGTGGAGCAGGCCGTCGCCGAGCTCGGGTACCACCCGCACGCGGGTGCGCGGGCGCTGGCCTCGTCGCGCACCGACGTCCTGGCACTGGTCGTACCGCTGCGGCTCGACGCCGACGCCTCCCTGCGCGGTGACGTGGACGTCAACGTCATCATGCAGTTCGTCGCCGGCGTCCTCCCCCGCGCCCGGGCCCTGGGCTACGACGTCCTCCTACTCACCGACGACGACCCCACGGCGCTCGGCCGGGTGTCGGCCGGCTCGTCGGCGGACGCGCTGATCGTCATGGACGTGGAGAGCGAGGACGCGCGCCTGCCCGGCGTCGCGCGCTCCCGGACGCCTGCCATCCTCATCGGCATGCCGGCCGACCCGCACGGCCTGAGCTGTGTCGACTTCGACTTCGAGGGCGCCGGCCGTCTGGCGGTGCGCCACCTGGCTGAGCTCGGCCACCGGCGCGTGGCGCTCGTCGGGCCGCCGCCCGTCGTGCTGGAGCGGCACACGTCGTACGCCGACCGGATGCTGCACGGCCTGCGCACCCAGTCGCACACGGCGGGCGTGGAGTTCCGGCTCACGCTGACCACGGCTCGCCGCGACTCGGTCGCCGCCGCGCTCGCCGAGGCGCTGGACGGGCCGACGCCCGCGACCGCGCTCGTCGTGCACAACGAGGCGGCGCTGCCCGCCGTCCTGGACGTCCTGCGCGACCGCTCGCTGCGGGTGCCCGAGGACCTGTCGCTGGTCGTGGTGTGCCCGCCGAACATCGCCGAGCAGCAGGTCGTGCCGCTGACGTCGATCGAGATCCCGGCGCAGAGCATCGGCGGGGCCGCGGTCGACATGGCGGTCGCCACGCTGCGCGGCGAGCTCGAGCCCCAGACCCGGCTGGTCCGCGCCACCCTGACGGACCGCGGGAGCACCGCCGCTCCCCGCGGCTGAGCGGACGGCGCCACACACGGGGCCCCTTCTTCGTCGAATCGCTTCGACGACAGAGCGCCCCACAACGCTGGCCACCGCTGACCTGAGGATTCGCGGGCACCGATTGACAGCACGACCTGGCGCGGCCATGATCTCGTCCACTATCGAAGCGCTTCGCCACCGTCGGCCGAATAGCGCTTCTGCAGCACGTCAAGGGAGATGTGAGCATGCGCAAGACAGTCACCGCCGTCGCCACCGCCTCCGCGCTCGCCCTCGTCCTCGCCGCCTGCTCCTCGGGCGGCGACGGCGACGGCGGCGCAGCGGCGGAGGGCGACGGCCCCATCACCCTCGACTACTGGGCATGGGGCACGGCGCAGCAGCCGATGGTGGACGCGTGGAACGCGTCCCACCCGGACGTCCAGGTCAAGCTCACCGACGCCGGCGGGGGCACCGACTCCTCGGCGAAGCTGGTGACCGCCACCCGCGCCGAGAACGCCCCGGACGTGGCGATCGTCGAGTACAACACCCTGCCCGCGATGATCGTCGCCGGCGTCGCCGCCGACATCTCGCAGCACGTCGACGGTCTCGACGCCGAGTTCGCTCCCGGCGTGTGGAACCAGGTCACCTTCGACGGCGCCACGTACGGCGTCCCGCAGGACGCCGGCCCCCAGGCCCTCACCTACAACCAGGCACGGTTCGACGAGCTCGGCATCGCGGTCCCCACCACCTGGGAGGAGTTCGCCGCGGCGGCCGAGAAGGTGCGCGAGGCCGACCCGGAGGCCTACATCACGACCTTCGCCCCCGCGGAGTTCGGCGGGTTCGCCGGGCTCGCCCAGCAGGCCGGCGCCGAGTGGTGGTCGGTCGAGGGCGACGCGTGGTCGGTGAACTTCGACGACGAGTCCTCCGTGGCCGTCGCCGACTACTGGCAGGACCTCGTCGACCGCGACCTCGTCCTCGCGGAGCCGCTGCTGACGCCCGAGTGGAACGCCAAGCTCAACGAGGGCAAGATCCTCTCCTGGCCCGCCGGGCTCTGGGCCGCCGGCGTGCTGTACGGCGTCGCCGAGGACAGCGCGGGCGACTGGGCCATGGCGCCGCTCCCGCAGTGGGAGGAGGGCGACTCCGCGGTCGCCTTCCAGGGCGGCTCGGCCGTCGTGGTGACGACGTCGGCGGAGCACCCCGAGGCCGCCGCCGAGTTCGCCCGCTGGATGGGCAGCAGCGACGAGGCGGCGGCGGCGCAGATCGAGCAGGGTCAGTACCCCGCCTCGCTCGCGGGCCAGGAGCTCACGCTCGAGAGCGACCCTCCCCTGCTGATGCCGCAGCAGGACGACTACTGGCAGGTCGCGGCCGACATCACGCAGGACACGATCCCGGAGATCAGCTGGGGCCCGAACGTCAACGTCGCCTCCAGCGCCTTCCAGGACGCCATGTCCAAGGCCGTGACGAACGGGACGCCGCTGCGCGACGCGCTCACCGAGACCGAGGACGTCGTCGTCGCCGACATGGAGAAGACCGGCTTCGAGGTCACGCAGAAGTGACCCCCCGCGGGGCCGGCGGCGCGCGCCGCCGGTCCCGCCGCACGAGAGGAACCACCGAGATGAGCCTCGTCACCGAAGCCGCGGCGGTCACGTCACGCCGGACCCGCAGGCGCTGGGGAGCACCCTGGCTCTTCCTCCTGCCGGCCGCCCTGCTGTTCGTCGCCTTCCTCGCGATCCCCGTCGGCTACGCGCTGTACCTGAGCTTCCGTGGGCTGCGCGTCACGGGCGGCGGCCCCTTCGGCGCCCGCCAGGAGACCTGGGTCGGTCTCGACAACTACGCCGCGGCGTTCACCGACCCCGAGTTCCTCGCGGGCTTCGGCCGCCTCGCGATCTACGGGATCATCGCCGTCCCGCTGACGCTCGGGCTCGCGCTCACGTTCGCGCTCCTGCTCGACCTCCCCCGGGTGCGGGGGGCCCGCTTCTCGCGCACGGCGATCTTCCTGCCGTACGCCGTGCCGGGCGTCGTGGCCACGCTGCTGTGGGGCTTCCTCTACCTGCCGTCCACCAGCCCTGGCAACTGGCTCCTGCGCTCCGTGGGGCTCGAGGGCCCCGACATGCTGCACGGCGGCATGCTGTACCCGTCGGTCGCGAACATCGCGATCTGGAGCGGCGTCGGGTTCAACATGATCATCCTGTACACGTCGCTGCGGGGCATCCCGTCGGACGTCTACGAGGCCGCCCGGCTCGACGGCGCGAACGAGTGGCACATCGCGTACCGCATCAAGATCCCCCTCGTCGGGCCGGCGCTCGTGCTCACCGGCCTCTTCGCCCTCATCGGCACGCTCCAGGTCTACGGCGAGCCCACCACGCTGCGTCCGATGACGAGCGCGATCTCCCAGACCTGGGTGCCGCTGATGACCATCTACCGCGACGCGTTCACCCGTGACGACCTCTCGCTGGCCGCGGCGTCGTCGGTCGCCCTCGCCCTCGGCACGCTCGTCGTGTCCGTCGTCCTGCTGCGCGTGACGCAGAAGCGTTCCTTCGGAGAGTCCCGATGAGCACCGTCGCCACCACGCCCCGGCCGGCCCCGACCCGGCGCCTCGCCCCCGACGGGCCCCGCCCCGCGTCACGACACGCGGCCGTCCTGCCGACGGTGGCGCTCCTGCTGGGCGCCCTCTACTGCCTCGTGCCGGTCGCATGGGTTCTCGTCGCCTCGACGAAGTCGAGCTCGGAGCTCTTCTCGACGTTCACGTTCCTGCCCGGCTCGGGGCTCCTCGAGAACCTCCGCGACCTCCTGGCATACGGCGACGGGCAGTACCTGCAGTGGGTGCTCAACAGCATCGTCTTCGCCGGCGTCGGCGCGGTCGCGTGCACCCTGGTCTCGACGATGGCCGGCTACGCCCTCGCGAAGTACGACTTCCCCGGACGGCAGGTCGCGTTCTACGCGATCCTCGGCGGCGTCCTGCTGCCGGGGATCACCCTCGCGGTGCCCCAGTACCTGCTCATGTCCAAGGTGGGGCTCGCCGGGACGTACTGGTCGGTGCTGCTGCCCTGCCTCATCTCTCCGTTCGGCATCTTCCTCGCCCGCGTGTACGCGGCGTCGGCCGTCCCGACCGAGACGATGGAGGCCGCACGCATCGACGGCGCGAACGACGCCCGCATCTTCGCCTCGGTCGCCCTGCCCATGCTGGTCCCGGGGATGGTCACCGTCTTCCTGCTGCAGTTCGTGGGCATCTGGAACAACTTCCTGCTGCCCTTCATCATGCTGTCGGACGAACGGATGTATCCCCTGACCGTCGGGCTGTACACGCTGCTGTCGAAGGGTTCGGGCACCCCGTCCCTCTACAGCCTGGCGATCATCGGCGCCGCCGTGGCGATCATCCCGCTCGTCGTGATGATGCTCGTGCTGCAGCGCTACTGGCGCCTCGACCTGATCAGCGGAGGTCTCAAGGGATGAGCCCTCTGGACGAGGTGCACGACCTGGGTGGCACGGGCCTGCGGGTACCCGCCGTCGTCCTCGGCACGGCGGCGCTCGGCAGGCACGTCGAGCGGGACGCGGCCCACGAGGTCCTCCGTCGCGCCGCGCACGCGGGCTGGCGCACGTGGGACACCAGCAACGAGTACGGGGACGCCGAGTCGCGGATCGGCGCGGTGCTGCCGGGCATCGAGGGCGCGGTGCAGGTGTTCACCAAGGTGGACCCCGCACCGGGGACCACCGACTTCTCCGGTGCGCGCGTGCGCGCCTCCGTGCAGGAGTCGTTGGACCGCCTCGGCGTCGGCCGTCTGCCGCTGGTGCACCTGCACGACCCGGAGCGCACGCCGTTCGAGGAGGCGATGGCGCCCGACGGCCCCGTCCGCGCCCTGCTGGCGCTGCGTGACGCCGGGACCGTCGGCCACGTCGGCGTCGCCGGCGGGCCGGTCGAGCTCCTGCGCCGGTTCGTGCGCACCGGAGAGTTCGAGGCGGTGGTCACCCACAACAGGTTCACGCTCCTCGACCGCTCCGCCGAGCCGCTGCTCGACGAGTGCGCCGACCGGGGCGTGGGCCTGCTCAACGCCGCACCCTTCGGCGGAGCCGCGCTGGCCACCGACGACGGGCCGGTGCGCGACTACCACTACCGGCCCGTCGACGACGTGCAGCGCGAGGCCGTCCTGCGGATCCGCGCGATCGCCGCCGACGCGGGGGTTCCGGTCGGCGCGCTCGCGCTGCGCTCGAGCACCCGGGACCCGCGCGTCGCGGGGACGATCGTCGGCGTCTCGTCCCCCGCCCAGCTGGAGCAGGTGCTGGCCTGGGCGGCGCTCCCGGTCCCCGACGGGGTCTGGGACGAGCTCGACGCCGTGCGGCCCGGCCCGTCGCACTGGGCCGGGCCGCACGGCCGCTGATGCATCCCGCGAGCGGACAGCCCGCCCACCGAGCCGAGGAGTCCTCCATGCCCGACCACGTCACCCGCCTCCACTTCGGCGGGGACTACAACCCTGAGCAGTGGCCGCGCGACGTGTGGGTCGAGGACATGGCGCTCATGCGGCGCGCCGGCGTCGACACGGTGACCATCGGCGTCTTCTCCTGGGCGCTGCTGGAGCCCCGGGAGGGCGAGTACGACGCGGCCTGGCTCGACGACGTCGTCGGCATGCTCGACGAGGCGGAGGTCGGTTTCTTCCTCGCCACACCGACGGCCTCCCCGCCGCCGTGGTTCACCCGAGCGCACCCCGACGCCCTGCCCGTCCGTCCTGACGGGACCCGGCTCACGCACGGGTCGCGCGACACCTACGCGATCAGCGCACCGGCCTACCGGCAGGCGGCACGGCGCGTGGCCCGCTTCCTCGCCGAGCGGTACGGGGACCACCCCCGCCTGCGGGGGTGGCACGTCCACAACGAGTACGGGACCCTCGACCACGGGCCGCACGCCGAGGCCGCCTTCCGGTCCTGGCTGCGCCGCCGGTACGGCACCCTGGCCGCGCTGAACGACGCGTGGTGCACCGCGTTCTGGTCCCAGCACTACGGCGACTGGGCCGACATCACGCCGCCTCGTGCCACGCAGTACCTCGCCAACCCTGCACAGGTGGTGGACTTCCGGCGGTTCTCCTCCGACGAGATGCTCGCGGCGTTCCTCGAGCAGAAGGCCGAGATCCGCGCCGCCGGCTCCGCGGCGCCGGTGACCACCAACTTCATGCTCCCCACCTGGAACCACCTCGACCAGTGGGCGTGGCGCGAGCACCTCGACCTCGTGTCCGTCGACCACTACCTCGACACCACCGGCCCCGACGGCGAGGCGCACGTCGCCTACGGCGCCGACCTCACCCGGTCCTGGGCCGGCGGTCCGTGGCTGCTCATGGAGCAGAGCGCGAGCGGCATCCGCGTCGGCGACCGCCAGGCGTTCAAGGACCCTGACCGGATGATCCGGAACTCCCTGGGGTACGTCGCGCGCGGGTCGCAGGGCGCGCTGTTCTTCCAGTGGCGCGCCTCGCTCGGCGGCGCGGAGACGTGGCACAGCGCGCTCGTGCCGCACGCCGGGGCCGACAGCCGGGTCTTCGACGGCGCCGTCCGGCTCGGCGCGCTGCTCGACCGCATCGGCGAGGTCGCCGCACCGCCCGCCGACGGACCCGTGGTCGAGGCGGACGCCGCCGTCCTCTGGGACGCGAACGGCTGGTGGTCGCTCGAGACCTCGCACCTGCCTCACGACGGCCTGGACTACGCGAGCGAGGTGCGTGCGACGCACCGTGCGCTGTGGCGGGCAGGGGTCGCCGTGGACTTCGTGCCGCCCGGCGGTGACGTCTCGCGGCACCGCGTGCTGTTCGTCCCCAGCCACATGGCGATGGACGCCGGGACGGCCGCCTGGCTCGCCCGGTACGTCGAGTCGGGCGGCCACCTGGTCGTGGGCCGCTTCACCGGTGTCGCGGACGAGCACCAGCGCGTCGTCCCCGGCGGGTACCCGGGCGTCCTGCGGGACCTGCTCGGCGTGCGGGTCGAGGAGCTGCGCCCGCTGGGTGACGGCGAGACGCTGGCGCTCAGCGACGGCTCGGTGGTCGAGCAGTGGACCGAGCGGGTGCACCTCGCGGGTGCGGAACCGGTCGCCACCTACGCCGAGGGCGACCTCGCGGGCGGCCCGGCCGTCACGCGCCGCGCCGTCGGGTCCGGCTCGGTCACCTACCTCTCGACCCGGCTGGTGCAGCGGTCGCTCGACCGGTTCGTCGCGAGCCTCCTCGCCGAGCACGGCGTCGCGGCGGCCGTCCCCGCCGCCGTCGGCACCGGGGTGGAGGCCGTCCGCCGTCGTGCCGCGAGCGGCAGCTACCTCTTCCTGCTGCACCACGGCGACCGTGCCGTGCGCGTGAAGGGACCGGGGCTCGACCTGGTCGAGGACGCCCGCACCGACGACGGGATCGTGCTGGAGCCCGGGCAGGTCGCGGTCGTCCGGGAGGACGAGGCGGCGGCGGCCTGGTCCGTCACGCCGCTGTGACCCTCAGGCGACCGGCACGCCCGCGCGCAGCACCTGCACCGGCCGCAGGTCCGCGTCGGTGACGAGCACGTCCGCGCGCCGCCCCGGCACGAGGCCGCCGACGTCGTGCCGGCCGAGCACGCGCGCGGGCACCCACGACGCCGCCCGCACCGCGTCGGCGAGCGGCACCCCCGCCTCCACCGCGGTGCGCACGACGTCGAGCAGGTGCGCGGTCCCGCCGGCGATCGAGCCGCCGTCCGGGTCCTCGGGGTCGGTCAGCCGGGCGACGCCGGCGCGGACGGTCACCGCCATGGGGCCCAGCTCGTAGGTGCCGTCGGGCATCCCGGCGGCGGCCATCGCGTCGGTGACGAGCGCGACCCGGTCGGCGCCCAGGGTCGCCATCACCGAGCGGACCGTGGCGGGCGCGAGGTGCACGCCGTCACCGATGAGCTCGGCCACGAGGTCGCCGCGGGCCGCGGCGGCCAGGCACGCCGCCACCGGCCCCGGCGCCCGGTGGTGCAGGGGCGGCATGCCGTTGAACAGGTGCGTCGCGGTCATCTCCCGCGCCGGCCCTCCCCCGGCGGCGGTCGCGCGCAGCGCCCCCGCCACCTGTGCCACCAGCGCGTCGGCCTGCTCGGTCGTGCCCGCCGTGTGACCGAGCGACGGCACGACGCCCTCGGCCACCAGCGCCTCCGCCGCGCCGCCGGGGCCGGCGACGCCGGGCACCTCCGGCGCCACGGTCATGGTGCGCAGGTGCCCGCGCGCCGCCCGGGCGAGCTCGCGCACGAACCCGGTGTCGCCGGCCGCGAGGTGCTCGGGGCTCTGCGCGCCGCGCCGCTCGTACGACAGGAACGGCCCCTCGGCGTGGATCCCGGCGATCTCCCCCGCCTCGGCCAGCCCGGCGAGCAGCTCGGCCCGCGCGAGCAGCGTCTCGCGACCGGCCGTCACCAGCGAGGCCAGCATCGTCGTCGTGCCGTGCCGCAGGTGCTCCGCCACGGCGACGCGCGCCTCCTGCGGCGTGGTCGCGTCGGGGAAGCTCGCCCCGTGCCCGCCGTGGTTGTGCAGGTCGACCAGGCCGGGCAGGAGCGTGGTCCCCGGCGCGGGCGCCCCCGCGGCGACGGCCGCCACGACGTCGGGCGCCGCGCCCGCGCGCAGGACGTCGCCGACCGACCCGGCCAGCACGATGCGGTCGCCGTCGAGGACGACGACGCCGTCGTCGACCACCGCGTCGGGGGTGACCACGCGGCCGCGCAGGACGACGGTGCCGGTGGAGGAGGTGCGCGTCATGGCGCCATCCTCCCGCACGCGGGGCGCGGTGCGGGGCAGCGCCAAGCCGGCCGGCGCCGGGCCGTCAGAAGAGGCGCGAGTCGACGTCGTCGACGCCGCGCATGGCGTCGTAGTCGAGCACCACGCACGCGATCCCGCGGTCGGTGGCGAGCACCCGGGCCTGCGGCTTGATCTCCTGCGCGGCGAACACGCCGCGCACCGGGGCCAGCAGCGGGTCGCGGTTGAGCAGCTCGAGGTAGCGGGTGAGCTGCTCGACGCCGTCGATGTCGCCGCGGCGCTTGATCTCGACGGCGACGGTGGCGCCGGTGGCGTCGCGGGCCAGGATGTCGACCGGGCCGATCGCCGTCATGTACTCGCGGCGCACCAGGGTGTGCCCGTCGCCGAGGAGGGCGATCTGCTCGGCGAGCAGCTGCTGCAGGTGCGCCTCGACGCCGTCCTTGACCAGGCCGGGGTCCACGCCGAGGTCGTGGCTGGAGTCGTGCAGCACCTCGTGCAGCTCGATCTCGAGGCGGTCGTCGGACTTGGCGTGCTGGACGGTCCACACCGCGGTGACGCCCCGCTCCCGCGCCGCGTCGTCCGGCTCCCCCGCCCGCAGGGTGCAGGGCGGGCTCATCCAGTTGAGCGGCTTGTAGGAGCCCCCGTCGGAGTGCAGCAGCACGCTGCCGTCGGCCTTGACGACGACGAGGCGGGTGGCCAGGGGCAGGTGGGCGGTCAGGCGGCCCGTGTAGCGGGCCGAGCACTGGGCGACGACGAGGCGCACAAAGCTCCAGCGGTCGGTCGGGTGGTGAGGGAAGGGTGCGGCGGTAGGGCCGCGGGCCGGGCGCCCGCGGGCGCCGGGTGCGTCAGAGCACCAGGTCGCGGCGGCCGGGCGGGGCGGCCTCGAGCCACGAGGCGAGGCCGGAGTAGGCGCCGGTCGACATGGACAGCTCGAAGTCCGTCCCGTCGTACCGGCAGCGCACGAGGTACTGGTCGGGCTGGCCGGCCTGGTCCAGCGGGACCCGGCCGGTGACCTCGAGCCGGTCGCGCGACCAGGTCCGCGCCGGCCGCGGCGCGAGCGACCAGCAGCGGTACCAGTCGATGCGCCCGACGGCGTAGTGCGCGATGCCCAGGGTGAACGCTGCGCTCGGGTCGGCCGCCCGCGCGTGGCACGGGAAGGACCCGACCCGGTGGGACAGCGCGCGCAGCCGCCACGCGCCGGTCGCCGCCAGGAGTGCCAGCAGCGCGACGACGGCGATGGCGACCCAGGCGGCGAACGGCACGGCGGTGAACCTCAGGCGAGGCGGGACTCGGCCGGGGCCACCGGCTCGATGTCGTCCGCGACGATCGTCACCAGGTTGTCGTCCACGGAGACGAAGCCCCCGCTGACGTGCACCTCGACGGACTCGCCGTGCGACGTGCTGACCTTGACGGTGCCCGGGCGCAGCACCGCGAGCAGCGGCGTGTGGTTGGCGAGGATGCCGACCTGGCCGTCGACCGACGGCGCGCTCACCTGGTCGGCCGTGCCGGACCAGACCTTGCGGTCGGTGGCCACGAGGTCCACGCTCAGCTCTGCCACAGGGGAACTCCTCTCGGGGGCGGCGCCCCGCGTCGCGCCGGTCGGCGGACGGCGGAGCGCCGTGGGTTGTCCGGCGTCCGGCGGGCCGCTCTCGCGAGCGGCCGGCCGGACGGGGGCGTCAGGCGCCGTACTCCTTCTGGATGCGGGCCCAGTTGCGCTCGAGGTCCTCGAGGCCACCGATGTTGTAGAAGGCCTGCTCCGCGATGTGGTCGAACTCGCCCTCGGCGATCTTCTTGAACGCCTCGATGGTCTCCGACAGCGGCACGGTGGAGCCGGCGACGCCGGTGAACTTCTCCGCCATGTACGTGTTCTGGGAGAGGAACTGCTGGATGCGGCGCGCACGCGCGACGATCGTCTTGTCCTCCTCCGAGAGCTCGTCCACACCGAGGATGGCGATGATGTCCTGCAGCTCCTTGTTGCGCTGCAGGATCGACTTCACCTGGGTCGCGACCTCGTAGTGCTCCTGGCCCACGTAGCGCGGGTCGAGGATGCGCGAGGTCGAGGCCAGCGGGTCCACCGCCGGGTACAGACCCTTCGACGCGATCTCGCGGGAGAGCTCCGTCGTCGCGTCCAGGTGGGCGAACGTCGTCGCCGGCGCCGGGTCGGTGTAGTCGTCGGCCGGGACGTAGATCGCCTGCAGCGAGGTGATCGAGTGGCCGCGCGTCGAGGTGATGCGCTCCTGGAGGATGCCCATCTCGTCGGCGAGGTTCGGCTGGTAGCCCACGGCGGAGGGCATGCGGCCGAGCAGCGTCGACACCTCGGAGCCCGCCTGCGTGAAGCGGAAGATGTTGTCGATGAACAGCAGCACGTCCTGCTTCTGGACGTCGCGGAAGTACTCCGCCATCGTCAGGCCGGTCAGGGCGATGCGCAGGCGCGTGCCCGGCGGCTCGTCCATCTGGCCGAAGACCAGGGCCGTCTTGTCGAAGACGCCGGCCTCCTCCATCTCGTGGATGAGGTCGTTGCCCTCACGGGTGCGCTCGCCGACGCCCGCGAACACCGACACACCGCCGTGGTCCTGGGCGACGCGCTGGATCATCTCCTGGATGAGGACCGTCTTGCCGACGCCCGCACCACCGAAGAGGCCGATCTTGCCACCCTGCACGTACGGGGTGAGCAGGTCGATGACCTTGATGCCGGTCTCGAACATCGTGGTCTTCGACTCGAGCTGGTCGAAGGCCGGGGCCTTGCGGTGGATGGGCCACCGCTCGGTCACCTCGAACTGCTCGCCCTCCTTGAGGTTGAGCACGTTGCCGGTCACGTCGAACACGCGACCCTTGGTGATGTCGCCGACCGGCACCGAGATCGGGGCGCCGGTGTCGGTGACGAGCGCACCGCGCACCAGGCCGTCGGTGGGCTTGAGCGCGATGGCGCGCACGAGCGAGTCACCGAGGTGCTGGGCGACCTCGAGGGTCAGCGTGAAGGTCTTCTCGCCCTCGCCCTGCGAGGAGAGGTCGATGTCGACCGTGAGCGCGTTGTAGATGTCGGGGATCGCGTCCTCGGGGAACTCGATGTCCACGACGGGGCCGATCACGCGCGCGACACGGCCCACGCCGGGACCGCTCTGGCGCTCGACCGGGGCTTCCACGGTGGTGGCGGTCATTGCTTGCCTCGCTTCGAAAAGGTCGTCTGGGTGTCAGTCTGGTCGTCGCGCGACGGCGTGCGGTGGTCCGCTACGCCGACGCGGCGAGGGCGTCGGCACCCGAGACGATCTCGCTGATCTCCTGGGTGATGTCCGCCTGGCGCGCCTGGTTGGCCAGCCGCGTGTAGGTACGGATCAGGTCTTCGGCGTTGTCCGTCGCCGTGTGCATCGCCCGCTGGCGCGAGGCGAGCTCGGACGCGGCCGCGTCCAGCAGGAAGCTGAAGATGCGGCTGCGCACGTAGCGCGGGAGCAGCGTGTCGAGCACGACCTCGGGCGACGGCTCGAAGTCGTACAGCGGCGCGACGTCGCCCTGCTCGGAGACGCCCTCGACCACCTCGAGCGGCAGCAGCCGCGCGACGCGAGGGCGCTGGGTGACCATGTTGACGAACTGCGTGTAGACCACGTGCAGCTCGGCGACGCCACCCTCGTCGGCCCGTGCCATGAACCGGCCGAGGAGCGTCTCCGAGATCTCCTCGGCGTCCTCGGCCGACGGGCGCTCGGAGCCGTACGACCACTCGCCGGCGAGCTGACGCCCGCGGTAGCGGTAGTACGAGATCGCGCGGCGGCCCGTGGCGTACAGCTCGACCTGCTTGCCCTCGCGCTCGAGGCTCTCGCGCAGGCGCTCACCCTCGCGGATGATCGCCGAGGAGTACGACCCGGCCATGCCGCGGTCCGAGGAGACGACGAGGATCGCCACCCGGTTGGTGTCGTTGCGCGCGCTCGTCAGCGGGTGCTCGACCGACGCGTGGGTCGCCACCGCGGACACGGCCCGCGTGATGGCCTGCGCGAAGGGCGTCGCCGCCGCGGTGCGCGCACGGGCCTTGCCGATGCGCGACGCGGCGATGAGCTCCTGCGCGCGGAACATCTTCTTCAGCGACTGCGTCGACTTGATCCGCTGCTTGTAGACGCGCTGGGATCCTCCGGCCATGCGTCAGGCCTTCTTGCCCGTGACGATCTGCTCCTGCTCGACCGTCACGTCGACGTCGCTCTCGCCACCCACGAGCGGCGTGCTGTCGCTCTTGACGAACTCACGGCGGAACTCGTCGACGGCGGCGGCGAGCGCGGCCTCCGTGTCCGACTCCAGCTTGCCCGTGGACGCGATGGTGGTCAGGACGTCCGTGCGGCGACGCATGTGGTCGAGCAGCTCGGACTCGAAGCGCTTGATGTCCTCGAGCGGGACGTCGTCCAGCTTGCCCTTGGTGCCGGCCCAGATGGACACGACCTGCTCCTCGACCGGGTACGGGGTGTACTGCGGCTGCTTGAGGAGCTCCATGAGCGCGGCGCCGCGGGCCAGCTGGCCGCGGGAGGCCGCGTCGAGGTCGGACGCGAACATCGCGAACGCCTCGAGCGAGCGGTACTGGGCGAGCTCGAGCTTCAGCGTGCCGGCGACCTTCTTCATGGCCTTGATCTGGGCGTCGCCGCCGACGCGGGACACCGAGATGCCGACATCCACGGCGGGACGCTGGTCGGCGTTGAAGAGGTCGGACTGCAGGAAGATCTGGCCGTCCGTGATGGAGATGACGTTGGTCGGGATGTACGCCGAGACGTCGTTCGCCTTGGTCTCGATCATCGGCAGACCGGTCATCGAGCCCGCACCCAGCTCGTCGCTCAGCTTCGCGCAGCGCTCGAGCAGGCGGGAGTGCAGGTAGAACACGTCGCCGGGGTACGCCTCGCGGCCCGGCGGGCGGCGCAGCAGCAGCGACACGGCGCGGTAGGCCTCGGCCTGCTTCGACAGGTCGTCGAAGATGATCAGGACGTGCTTGCCCTGGTACATCCAGTGCTGGCCGATGGCCGAGCCGGTGTACGGCGCCAGGTACTTGAAGCCGGCGGGGTCGGAGGCCGGGGCGGCGACGATCGTCGTGTACTCCAGCGCGCCGGCGTCCTCGAGGGCGCCGCGCACGGAGGCGATGGTCGAGCCCTTCTGGCCGATCGCCACGTAGATGCAGCGGACCTGCTTGGTCGGGTCGCCCGACTCCCAGTTCGCCTTCTGGTTGATGATCGTGTCGATCGCGATCGCGGTCTTGCCGGTCTGGCGGTCGCCGATGATCAGCTGACGCTGGCCGCGGCCGATCGGGATCATCGAGTCGATCGCCTTGATGCCGGTCTGCAGCGGCTCGTGCACCGACTTGCGCGCCATGACGCCGGGCGCCTGGAGCTCGAGGGCGCGGCGGCCCTCGGTCGCGATCTCGCCGAGGCCGTCGATCGGGTTGCCCAGCGGGTCCACGACGCGGCCGAGGTAGCCCTCGCCGACCGGGACGGAGAGCACCTCGCCCGTGCGCCGGACCTCCTGGCCCTCCTCGATGCCGGCGAACTCGCCGAGCACGACGGCACCGATCTCGCGGACGTCCAGGTTCTGCGCGAGGCCGAGCGTGCCGTCCTCGAAGCGCAGCAGCTCGTTGGCCATGGCGCCCGGCAGGCCCTCGACGTAGGCGATGCCGTCCGCGGCGTAGGTGACGCGACCGACCTCTTCGGTCGCCGCGCCCGTGGGCTCATAGGACTTCACGAAGCTGTCCAGAGCGGCGCGGATCTCCTCCGGCCGGATCGTCAGCTCAGCCATTGTTCTGCTCCTGTCGTGGCCGCAGGATCGGCGGCCTCACGTTCGTTGTCGGTGCCGGGGGTCCGCGTCGGACGCGGGCCGGCTGTGCCTCGTGGGATCAGCCGGCCAGCCGGCGACGCGCGTCGGCCAGGCGGGACAGCACGGTGGAGTCGACGACGTCGGCGCCGACCTGGATGCGCAGGCCGCCCAGCACGGACGGGTCCACGGACACGTTGAGCTGGACGGGACGGCCGTACGACCGCTCGAGCAGGGCCCCGAGCCGGTCCGTCTGCGCCTGCGTGAGCACGACGGCGCTGGTGACGGAGGCCACCAGGCGCTTGCGGCGCTCCGCGACCACCTCGCCGATCTCGGTCAGCGCCGCGACGAACCGACGGCCGCGCAGAGCGGTCGTCGCACGCCGGGCCAGGACGAGGGTCGCGGCGTCCGCCTTGCCCTCGAGGAGCGCGTCGACGAGCGCGGCACGGCGCCGCGGGTCGGTCGACGCGTCGGACAGCGCCTCGCGCGCCTCGCGGGCACCCGACAGCGCCCGCGTGACGCGGAACAGCTCGTCCTCCACGGCCTCGAGCGCGCCGCGCGACTCGGCCGCGGCGAGGACCGCGTCCACGCCGAGCCGCTCGACGGCGTTCGCCAGGTCCGCCTCGGCCGACCAGCGCGAGCGGGCCAGGCCCGCCACGAGGTCGACCACGCGCCCGTCGAAGCCGCCGGCGAGGACGCGCGCCACGACGGCCGCCTTCTCCTCGCCCGGCGTCGACGGGTCGGAGAGCGTGCGGCGCAGGGCGCCCGACGAGTCGAGGGCGTCGACGACGACGAACAGCTGCTCGCCGAGCGTCAGGCCCGCGTCACCCGCGTCGCGCAGCACCGGCTCGAAGCGCTCGCGCGCCGCGGCCAGCGATGCTCCGCTCGTTCCCCGCATCAGCTCTCCTTGCCCGAGGCGGCGGCCGCCGTCTGCGAGGCCTCGAGCGAGTCGAGGAAGCGGTCCACCACGCGCGACTGGCGCGCGGAGTCGTCCAGCGACTCACCGACGATCTTGGACGCCAGCTCGGTGGCGAGCTCGCCCACCTCGGCGCGCAGCTGCACGGCCGCGGCCTGGCGCTCCGCCTCGATCTGGCGGTGCGCCGTCTCGGTGATGCGAGCAGCCTCCTCGCTCGCCTTGACGCGCAGCTCGGCGACGATGGCCTTGCCCTCCTCGCGCGCCTCCTCGCGGGTCTTCGCCGCGTCGGAACGGGCCTCGGCGAGCAGGCGCTGCTGCTCCTCCAGGGCCTGGTCCGCCGCCTCCTGCGCCTGGGCCGCCTTGGCGATGCCGCCCTCGATCTTCTCCGCGCGCTCGTCGAGCACCGCCTGCATGCGGGGCAGGATGAGCTTGTAGAACGCGAAGGCGATGATGACGAGCACCACGGCCGACCACAGCAGGTCGTACGAGGCGGGCAGGAACAGGTCGATGCCCTGCGGGCCCTCCGTCTGCGCCACCACCACGGCGGCGCTAGTCAGCGCCGTCATCACACGAAGAGGAAGCCGGCGACGAGACCGAGCAGGGCGAGCACCTCGACGAACGCGACACCCAGGAACATGGTGGCGCGCAGCTGGCCGGCGACCTCGGGCTGGCGAGCCATGCCCTCGATCGTCTTGCCGATGAGGATGCCGAGGCCGATGCCCGGGCCCGTGGCGGCGAGACCGTAGCCGACCGCGTTCAGGTTGCCCGAGACCTCGGCGAGAGTGGTGACGTCCACTTGCTTTCCTTCCGGTTGGCGTCGGCCCGGTCGGACCGACGTCGGCTGGGTGCGGCGGGCTTCGCTGCGCCCGTCGCGGGTTTCAGGTGGTGCGAGGAGCGCCGCCCGAAGGAGCGGTCAGTGCTCCTCCTCCAGCGACATGTTGATGTAGACCGCGGCCAGGAGGGCGAAGATGTACGCCTGCAGGAACGCGACCAGCAGCTCGAACAGCGTCATGAAGATGCCGCCGCCCAGCGTGAGCACGCCGAAGGCCCGGAGCGCGCCGTCCGCCTCGAGGAGGAAGAACTGCGTCGCCGCGAAGCACAGGACGAGCATGATGTGGCCGGCGACCATGTTGGCCACCAGTCGCACCATGAGCGAGCCCGGCCGGATGACCAGGAGCTGCAGCAGCTCGATCGGCGTGAGGATGAAGTAGATCGGCCACGGGACGCCCGGGGGGAACAGGTTGTTCTTCAGGTACCCGCCGAGGCCGTGCTTCTTGATGCCCACGGCCCAGTAGGTCACGAAGACCCACAGCGCCAGCAGCAGCGGCACGCCGATGCGCGAGGTGACGGCCAGGTTCAGCCCCGGGATGATGCCCGTGAGGTTGAACGCCAGGATCGTCAGGAAGATCGTCGTCAGCATCGGCAGGAACCGGCGGGCGTTCGCCTTGCCGAGGACCTCCTCCGCGATCTGCACGCGCACGAAGTCGAGCAGGAACTCGACGCCGGCCTGGAACCGGCCCGGCACGAGGCGGGCGCGACGGGCGGCGACGATGAAGACCGTCAGCAGCGCGATCGTCGCGACGATGCGGATGATCCAGTGGCGGTCGATCTGGAAGACCGTGCCCTCGAAGAGGATCGCGTCCGGGAAGAAGTCCGCGATCGTCGGCGCGTGGAAACCACCCTCACCTTCGTCGGCGGCGAGAAGCAGGGTGTTCACTGACGTGGACAGGAGGACTCCCGTTGGTCAGAGGTCCGAGTCGCCGCTGTGCGGGCACGCCATCGGACCTGGCCGTCATGGATTCGCCGGTAACTCTACCGGATGTTCGGGGATGCCCGGACCCGGTCTTGCCAGGTCCCCGGCGGAAAACCGGGGCTTGTGAACGAAGGCACGAGCGGCGGCGGGGCCGGGCCCGCCGGGACGGGCCCGGCGGGGGTCGGTCAGGCCTGGACGTAGGGCACGCGGCCCCGCTGCACGGCCCGGTAGTCGAGCAGCGCCGAGCCGATCGCCCCCACGGCCAGCACGGCGATCAGCACCCACCGGTCGTAGAAGTCCTGGCCGCGCAGCACGGCGAGCACCACGACCAACACCACGATCTTGGCGATCCACGAGCCCATGACCACGGCGCCCGTGGCCGCCGGGCTCGCGCCGACGGTGCGCGCCATGGACCAGATGGTCACGCCGCAGAAGAACGCCGCGAGCGCGACGCCCACGAGGGCGCCCCACACGCCGGCCGCGCCCGAGACCAGCACCCCGACGACGACGCCGACCACCGCGAGACCCGCCAGCAGCAGCAGGGTGTCGCGCAGCGCGGTGCGCAGGACGCGCCGCTCGGGCTCCCCGCGGTCGGGGGCGGCGGCGGGCTCGCCGGCGGCGTGCGTCGGGTCCGGGGTGGGCTCGGCGGGCCGGGGGTCGGGAGAGGTCGTCACCGGGGGCGTCCTTCGGTCGTGGTGGTGGGGACGGGGCCCGGGGGCACCGGGCTGGCGGGGTCGGTCGCAGGCGGTTCCACGACCAGGAGCGGGGCGGGTCCGGCGCCGGGCGCCGGCACGACGCCGGCCACGGGCTCGGCCTCCGCCAGCGCGGCGCTGGTGGCGACGTCGTCGTCGAGGAAGCGCCCGCGCGTGCGCAGCGGGCCCAGCGTGGCGGCCAGGGCGGCGACGACGGCGACGGCGATCCCGACCAGCACGCCGGTCCAGTGCCACTGCACCAGCGCCGCGGCGCCGAACGAGAACACCGCCGTCCACACGTAGAGGATGACGACGGCGCGGCGGTGCGAGTGCCCCAGCGCCAGCATCCGGTGGTGCAGGTGCATGCGGTCCGGGTGGAACGGCGACTTGCCGGCGGCCACGCGCCGGACCACCGCCATGCCCATGTCCAGCAGGGGCAGCAGCACCACGGCGATCGGCAGCAGCAGCGGGATGAAGGCGGGCACGTTCGCCGCGCCGGACGTGGACAGGTCGACCCGGCCCGTCACGGAGATCGTGGCGCCGGCGAAGACGAGCCCCAGCACCATCGACCCCGAGTCGCCCATGAAGATCCGCGACGGGAAGAAGTTGTGCGGCAGGAAGCCGAGGCACGCCCCGACGAGCACGGCCATGGTCATGGCCGACAGGTCGGAGTAGTCCATCGGGCTCTGCTGCGCGGTCAGGCCGTAGGTGTACAGGAAGAACGCGGTGCCGCCGATGGCGACGATCCCCGCCGCGAGCCCGTCCAGGCCGTCGACGAAGTTCACGGCGTTCATCGCGACGACGATGATCAGGACGGTCACGAACAGCGACACCCGCGACGACGGGATGGTCAGCGTGCCGGGGATGGGCCAGGTCACGAGCTGGACCTGCATGACCGCCATGAAGCCGGCCGCGAGCACCTGGCCGGCCAGCTTGGTCATCCAGTCGAGGTCCCAGATGTCGTCGGCCCAGCCCAGGACGGCGACGATGACCGCTCCCCCGACGATGCCCCACACCTGGGGCTCGTCGAAGACCCGCTCGAGGAACGGCATGTGCGAGGCCACCAGGACCGCCACGACGATGCCGAGCAGGATCGCCAGGCCGCCGAGGCGCGGCGTCGGGAGCGTGTGGACGTCGCGGTCGCGCACCGCCGAGATGGCGTTGGTGCGGCGCGCGAGCCAGCGGGCCGCGGGTGTCGAGAGGTAGGTGACGGCCGCCGCGACCAGCATCAGCAGGACGTACGCCCTCACCCGGCGGCCCCGGCGGGACTCTCGCCGGCCTCGCCGGCGGCGGCCGGGGCCTCCGCGGCGGGCTCGGCGCCCTCGGCGGACGCCTCGACAGGCGCCTCCGCGGCGGGCTCCTCGCCCGGGCCGAGCACGTCGGGCACCACGGCGCGCAGTCGCTCGAGGCCGATCGCGCCCTCGCGCACCACCCGGAAGGGCGTCACCGTGGCGTCCACGATCGTGGAGGCCACCCCGCCGGGGGCGGTGCCGCCGTCGAGGTAGACCGCGACGGAGTCGCCGAGCTGCTCGCGCGCGGAGGAGGCGTCGAGCGCCGACGGCCGGCCGGTGCGGTTGGCGCTCGAGACGGCCATCGGACCGGTGCGGCGCAGCAGCGCCAGGGCGGCCGGGTGGTCGGGCATGCGCAGAGCGACGGTGCCGCGGGTCTCGCCGAGGTCCCACTGCAGCGACGGCTGGGCCCGCAGGATGATGGTGAACCCGCCCGGCCAGAGCTCCTCGACGAGCCGGCGCGCCCCGTCCGGCACCTCGGTGGCCAGGCCGTCCAGCGTGCGGGTGTCCGGCACCAGCACGGGCGGCGGCATCTGGCGGCCGCGGCCCTTGGCCGCGAGCAGGGCCGCGACGGCGGCGGCGTCGAAGGCGTCCGCCCCGATGCCGTAGACGGTGTCGGTGGGGAGCACGACGAGCCCGCCGCGCGAGACGGTGTTGACCGCCTCGTCGAGGGCCGGCCCCCAGGTGTTCGGGTCGGTGACGTCCTGCACGCTGCTCACGGCCTCCAGTCTGGCACGTCAGGGGGCACGGACGAGGCGTCGCCCCGGCGGCGCGCGACGACCATGCGGGGGCGCCCGGCCAGGTCCGAGCGGGTGCTCGCCGGGCCGAACGCGGGCCCCCCGCCGTCCCGGACGGCCTCGACCATCGCGCGCGCGGCGGCGTCCTGCACCTCGGCGTGCTCCATGACGTACAGCCCGCCCGGGCGCAGCAGGCGCGCCGCGGCGGCGGTGACGCCGCGCGGCACCTCGAGCCCGTCGGGACCCAGGCCGTACAGGGCGACGGCCGGGTCGTGACCGGCGACCTCGGGGTCGCGGGGCACGGCGTCCGGCGGCACGTACGGCGGGTTGGACACCACGACGTCGACCCGCCCGTCGAGGTCGCGCAGCGCCGTGCGCGCGTCGCCGCGCACGAGGCGGACCGCCGACCCGCTCGCGGCGGCGACCGCGGCGACGTTGCGCTCGGCCCAGCCGTGGGCGGCCGCGTCGAGCTCGACGGCGTGCACCTGCGCCGCGGGGACCTCCGTGGCCACTGCGAGGGCGATCGCGCCGGAGCCGGTGCACAGGTCGACGACGACCGGGGCCGCGCCGCGCGCCTCGGCGAGGCGGCGGGCCTCGTCGACCGCGACCTGCGCGACCTGCTCCGTCTCGGGGCGCGGCACGAAGACCCCGGGCCCGACGGCGAGCTCGAGGTGGCGGAACGGCGCCGTGCCGACGAGGTGCTGCAGCGGCTCGCGCCGCGCCCGCCGGTCGACGACGGCGGCGAACGTGGCCGGCGCGTCGCCCGGCAGGGCCGCGTCCAGGACCGCCAGCCGGCGCAGCTCGCCCCGGTCGGTGCCGAGCGCGTGCGCGAGCAGCAGCTCCGCGTCGGTGCGCGGCGACGGCACCCCCGCCGCGGCGAGGCGGGCGGCGGCCCACCGCACGGCGGCGCCCGCCGTCGTCGGCACGGGCGACGACGGCACGGGCGACGACGGCTGCGGCGACGCGGCCGGCTCGGGGGTCACGCGCCCGCGGCGGCGAGGCGCGCGGCCTCGTCGGCGTCGACGGCGGAGCGGATCACCGGCTCGAGGTCGCCGTCGAGCACCTGGTCGAGGTTGTAGGCCTTGTACCCGGTGCGGTGGTCGGCGATCCGGTTCTCCGGGAAGTTGTAGGTGCGGATCCGCTCGGAGCGGTCCACGGTGCGTACCTGCGAGCGGCGCAGGTCGGCCGCCTCGGCCGCCGCGGCCTCCTGCTGCGCGGCGAGCAGGCGCGCCCGCAGCACGCGCATCGCCTGCTCGCGGTTCTGCAGCTGGGACTTCTCGTTCTGCATCGACACGACGATGCCGGTCGGCAGGTGGGTGATCCGCACCGCGGAGTCGGTGGTGTTGACCGACTGCCCGCCGGGGCCGGAGGACCGGAAGACGTCGATGCGCAGGTCGTTCGGGTCGATCTCGACCTCGCCCGGGTCGTCGACCTCGGGGAAGACCAGCACGCCGGCCGCGGAGGTGTGGATGCGGCCCTGGCTCTCGGTGACGGGCACGCGCTGCACGCGGTGCACGCCGCCCTCGTACTTGAGGTTGGCCCACACGCCGTCGGCCGGGTCCTCGACGGAGCGCGCCTTGATCGCGACCTGGACGTCCTTGTAGCCGCCCAGCCCGGACTCGGTGGCCTCGAGGACCTGCGTGGACCAGCCGCGGCGCTCGGCGTACCGCAGGTACATCCGCAGCAGGTCGCCGGCGAACAGGGCGGACTCCTCGCCGCCCTCCCCGGCCTTGATCTCGAGGATGGCGTCGCGCCCGTCGTCGGGGTCGCGGGGCACCAGCACGCGCCGCAGGTGCTCGGCGGACTCCTCCTGCGCCGCACGCAGGGCGGGCAGCTCGGCGGCGAGCTCCGCGCCGTCGTCGCCGCCCAGGTCCGCCAGCTCCGCGGCCGCGTCGGCGTCGTCGCGCGCGGACTCCCAGGCGCGGTAAGCGCCGACGACGCGGTTCAGCTCCGCGTACCGCCGCCCCAGCGTCCGGGCGCGGCCGGCGTCCGCGTGGACGGCGGGGTCGGCGAGCGCGCGCTCGATCTCGGCGTGCTCGGCGAGCAGCGGCCGGACGGCGGCGAAGGGGTCGGTCACGTGGGCTCCGTGGGTGGCTGAGGGGTCCCGGGCAAAGCAACAGCGCCGGTGGTCCGGCCTCCGACTGCCCCTGGAGAGGTTGTCGGGCGGACCACCGGCGCTGCGGGGACGCTACTTGCGCTTGCCGTAGCGGGCCTCGAACCGGGCCACGCGGCCACCGGTGTCGAGGATCTTCTGCTTGCCCGTGTAGAACGGGTGGCAGGCGCTGCACACGTCGGCGCTGATGACGCCGGCCTTCTCGGTGCTGCGGGTGACGAACTCGTTGCCGCAGGTGCACACGACCTTCGTCACGACGTACTCGGGGTGGATACCGGACTTCATGGATGCTCCTCGTGGTGGTGCCTCCGGGTCGCCCCGCTGACTGCGGGCCGTGAACCGGACGGCGACGGGTCATTCTGCCAGAGCGCGGCGGCGGCGCGGAAATCGCGCCGCCGCCGCGCCGGTGCTGCGGACGGCCGGGCGGACCGTCAGATGGTCTCGCCGGCGCGGGCGTCGGACAGGCTGCTCGGCGTGGTCTTCTGGACCTCGAGCAGGAACTCGACGTTCGTGCGGGTGTCCTTGAGCTTGCCGAGCAGCAGCTCGATCGCGTGCTGCTGGTCCAGCGCGCCGAGCACGCGGCGCAGCTTGTAGACGATGCCCAGCTCGTCCTTGGACATGAGGATCTCCTCGCGGCGGGTGCCGGACGCGTTGACGTCCACCGCCGGGAAGATCCGCTTGTCCGCGAGGTTGCGGGACAAGCGCAGCTCCATGTTGCCCGTGCCCTTGAACTCCTCGAAGATCACCTCGTCCATCTTGGAGCCCGTCTCCACGAGCGCCGAGGCGAGGATGGTCAGCGAGCCGCCGTTCTCGATGTTGCGGGCGGCGCCGAAGAACTTCTTCGGCGGGTACAGGGCCGCCGCGTCGACACCACCGGACAGGATGCGGCCCGACGCCGGGGCGGCGAGGTTGTAGGCGCGCGACAGGCGGGTCAGCGAGTCGAGCAGCACCACGACGTCCTGGCCGAGCTCCACGAGCCGCTTGGCGCGCTCGATGGCCAGCTCCGCGACGATCGTGTGGTCGGACGCCGGGCGGTCGAACGTCGAGGCGATGACCTCGCCCTTGACCGTCCGCTCCATGTCCGTGACCTCTTCGGGCCGCTCGTCGACCAGCACGACCATGAGGTGGACCTCAGGGTTGTTGTTCGTGATGGCGTTGGCGATCTGCTGCATGATGATCGTCTTGCCGGCCTTGGGCGGCGCGACGATGAGGCCGCGCTGGCCCTTGCCGATCGGCGCGACGATGTCGATCACGCGCGGCGTGAGGCGGGTGGCCTCGGGGTTCTCCAGGCGCAGGCGCTCCTGCGGGTACAGCGGCGTGAGCTTGGTGAACTCCGGGCGCTGCCGGGCCTGCTCGGGCGACATGCCGTTGACCGAGTCGAGGCGCACGAGCGCGTTGAACTTGCTGCGCGCGTTCTTGCCCTGCGGCGGCTCCTCGCCCTCGCGCGGCTGGCGCACGGCGCCGACGACGGCGTCGCCGCGGCGCAGGCCCGCCTTCTTGACCTGGTTGAGGCTGACGTAGACGTCCTTCTCGCCCGGCAGGTAGCCGCTGGTGCGCACGAAGGCGTAGTTGTCCAGGATGTCGAGGATGCCGGCGACGGGCAGCAGCACGTCGTCCTCGCGCACCTCGATGTCCTCGAGCCCGGCGACGTCGGGCTGGCCGCCGCGGGTGCGACCGCGCTTGCGGTCACGGCCCCGGTCCCGGCCGCGGCGACGGCGCGAGCCGCCGTCCTCGTCCCGGTCGTCGCGACGCTCCAGGCGCTCCTGGCGGTCCTGGCGCGCCGGGCGCTGCTGGCCGTCCTGGCGGTCGGCCTGCTGGCCGCCCTGCTGGCCGCCCTGCTGACCGGCGGGGGCGCCCGCCGGGGCGCCGCTCTGCGCGGCCTGCTCCTCGCGGGCGCCGCCGTCCCGGCGGTCGCGGCCGCGGCGCGAGCGCGGGGCGGCCACGGCCTCGGCGAGCTCGGCGAGGCGCGCGGCGCGGTCGGCCTCGTTCACCGGCGCGTCCGCGCCGCGGGCCGGACGCCCGGAGTCGCGCCCGGGCTCGCGCTCGGAGTCACGCCCGGAGTCGCGCGTGGTGTCGCGCTCGGGCGCGGCGGCCGTCTCGGCCGGCCGCGCGGCCTCGGCGGCCGACGGCGCGGCGTCCGGACCGGCGGCGGGCCGCGTCGCGCGGCGCGACCGCTGCGGCCGCTCGGCCGGGGGCGCGGCCGCGGTGTCGGGCTTCGCCGGGGCGCCGGCGCCGGCGGCGGGAGCGGGCTGGCCGCCCCCCGAGCGCGCGGCGCGGATGGCCTCGACGAGGTCACCCTTGCGCATCTTCGACGTGCCCTTGACCCCCATCTGGGAGGCCACTGCCTGCAGCTCGGCGAGACGCATCGAGCTCAGGGACCCGGAGGTGCTCCGGGTGTCGGTGGTGTTCGTCACGAAGGACCCTTCCCCCTCGTTCGCGGCGGCCCGGGAGTGTCGACGGGGCCGCCGGTGGGCGGGCGTCCGGCACGAGCGCCGGGACGCGTGAAACCTCGCATCAGTGCTACGACGACGTCGGCTGACGGGGGTTGTCGTGGCCTTCGCGCTGGAGGTCGGCGGGGGCCGCCGGCTCGAGCGCGACGCGCGGCACCCGTCCGCGATGGCGGGAGCGCACGTGCGGGGCACGGGGTCGTCGCCGGTCGGAGGGGGTGCGCCTGGTCCGGTCTCGCCCCGGTGCGTCCGATCGTGCGTGGTCGGCGGGGCGGGCCAGTACCCGAAGGCTCAGGCGATCATATCACCGCCGCGGCGCGGCCGGGGCGGCCACGCGGCGCGCCCGCGCGCCGTCGACGTCGATGCCCGGGCGCAGCGCGCGCCACCCCGCCATCGCGTCGACCAGGCCTGCCAGCGCGCCGTCGAGCTCGGGCAGCCGCGCCTCGGCGGCGAGCACGAGCACGGTCGGCCCCGCGCCCGAGACGGTGGCGGCGAAGCCCTCGGCCCGCAGCGCGCGCACCAGCTCGGCCGACGCCGCCATGACCCCCGCCCGGTACTGCTGGTGCAGCCGGTCCTCGGTGGCCTCGAGCAGCAGCTCGGGGCGGCGGGCGAGCGCCTCGACCAGCAGCGCGGCGCGGCCGGCGGTGAAGGCGGCGTCGGCGTGCGGCACCGTCTCGGGCAGCACCGACCGGGCGTGGCTGGTGGCCAGCCGGGAGGTGGGCACCAGCACCGTCGCCGTGAGCCGGGGGTCGAGCTGCAGGCCGGTCGCGCGCGGCCCGTCGGGGCCGGTCCAGGCCACCGTCGCGCCGCCACGGATCGCCGGCGCGGCGTTGTCCGGGTGCCCCTCGAACTCGGTCGCGAGCTCGAGCACGGCGGTCGCGTCGAGCGACGCCGGGTCGGCGAGCAGGGCGCGCCCGGCGACGATCCCGGAGACCACGGCGGCGGCCGACGACCCGAGGCCGCGGCCGTGCGGCACGGCGTTCGAGCAGGTCAGGCGCAGGCCGGTCTGCGGCGCGCCCGCGATCTCGAGGGTGCGGCGCAGCGCGCGCACCACCAGGTGGTCCTCCCCCGTGGGCACCTCGCCGGCGCCCTCGCCGTACACCTCCACGACGACGTCGTCGGTCGCCACGAGGCGCACCTCGAGCTCGTCGTACAGCGCGAGGGCGAGGCCCAGCGCGTCGAACCCCGGGCCGAGGTTGGCGCTGGTGGCGGGCACGCGGACCACGACGTGGTCGGCTCCGAGCTGCATGCGGTCTCCTGGTGCCTGTCCGGCCGGCGCGGCGTCAGAGGCCGAGCGCGTCGGCGATCGAGACGACGTCGGCGCCCACGCGGGTGGGCTGCACCTCGCCGCCGTCGGCCGTGCGCAGCGCCCAGCCCGGGTCCTTGAGCCCGTGGCCCGTCACGGTGACCGCCACGCGCGCGCCGGCCGGGACCAGGCCGCGCTCGGCGCGCGACAGCAGGCCCGCGACGCCGGCGGCCGACGCCGGCTCGACGAACACGCCGACCTCGCTCGACAGCACGCGGTGCGCCGCCAGGATCTGCTCGTCGGTCACCGCCTCGATGACGCCGCCGGAGACGTCGCGGGCGGCCTCGGCCTGCTTCCACGAGGCGGGGTTGCCGATCCGGATGGCGGTCGCGACGGTCTCGGGCTCGGTCACGGGGTGGCCGAGGACGATCGGCGCCGCGCCCGCCGCCTGGAAGCCCCACATCTGCGGGGTGCGGCTGGCCACGGCGTGCAGCCGCGCCCCCGCGTCGAACCCGGCGTACTCGCGGTAGCCCTTCCAGTACGCCGTGATGTTGCCCGCGTTCCCGACGGGCAGGCAGTGGATGTCCGGGGCCTCGCCGAGCGCGTCGACCACCTCGAACGCCGCCGTCTTCTGCCCCTCGATGCGGTCGGGGTTGACCGAGTTCACGAGCTCGACCGGGTAGGCCTCGGCGAGCTTGCGCGCCGCGACGAGGCAGTCGTCGAAGTTGCCGTCGACCTGCAGCAGCATCGCGCCGTGGGCGATCGCCTGGCTGAGCTTGCCCATCGCGATCTTGCCGTCCGGCACCAGCACGGCGCAGGTCATGCCGGCGCGCGTGGCGTAGGCGGCGGCCGACGCCGAGGTGTTGCCGGTCGAGGCGCACACGACGGCGCGGGCGCCGCGGTCCGCGGCGGCGGAGATCGCCGCCGTCATGCCGCGGTCCTTGAACGACCCGGTCGGGTTCATGCCCTCGACCTTGACGTACACCTCCGCGCCGGTGCGGTCCGACAGCGCGGGCGCCGGGACGAGCGGCGTGCCGCCCTCCCCCAGCGTCACCACGGTGCGGCGCACGTGCTCCGGCAGGCGGTCGGCGTACTCGGTGACGACCCCGCGCCACTGGCGCACCGGTCCGGGCATGTCAGGCTCCCTCGACTCGCAGGACGGAGGTGATCTCGCGGACCGGCTCGAGGCCGGCGACCGCGGCCACCGTGGCCGCGAGGGAGGCCTCGCGCGCCCGGTGGGTGGTCAGCAGCAGGTTCGCGGCCGCGCCCGCCGGCTCCGCGCCGGGCTCGGCGGTCTCGGCGCCGCCGTCGGGGTCGAGGGCGGACTGCCGCACGGTCTCGATGGACACGCCGTGCTCGGCCAGCACGCCCGCGACCTGCGCCAGCACGCCCGGGCGGTCGTCGACGACGAGCCGCACCTGGTAGCGCGTGACGGCCGCGTCGGCGGGCAGCAGGGGCAGCGAGGCGTACGCCGACTCCTCGGGACCCTTGCCGCCCAGCACGCGGTGGCGCGCGGCGGACACGACGTCGCCCAGGACGGCGGACGCCGTCGGCCGGCCGCCCGCGCCCTGCCCGTAGAACATCAGCGGCCCGGCGCCGTCGGCCTCGACGAAGACGGCGTTGAAGGCGCCCCGGACGGCCGCCAGCGGGTGCTCGACCGGCACGAGCGCCGGGTGCACGCGCACCGACACGCCCTCGGCGGTCCGCTCGGCGATGGCGAGCAGCTTGACGGTGTGGCCCGTCGCCGCCGCGGCCGCCACGTCGTCCGCGGTGACGGCGCGGATGCCCTCGCGCGCGACGTCGTCGATCGACACGCGGGTGTGGAACGCGAGCGACGCGAGGATGGCGGCCTTGGCGGCGGCGTCGAACCCGTCGACGTCGGCGGTCGGGTCGGCCTCCGCGTAGCCCAGCGCCTGCGCCTCGCGCACCGCCGCCTCGAGCTCCAGGCCCTCGGTGGTCATGCGGTCCAGCACGAAGTTGGTGGTGCCGTTGACGATGCCCAGCACGCGGCGCACGTGGTCGCCGGCGAGCGACTCGCGCACCGGGCGCACGATCGGGACGGCACCGGCGACGGCGGCCTCGAAGGACAGGTCGACGCCCGCGGCGTCGGCCGCCTCGAAGAGCTCCGGCCAGCGCTCGGCGAGCAGCGCCTTGTTGGCGGTCACCACCGACGCGCCGCCCTTGACGGCCCGCAGCAGCAGCGTGCGGGCGGGCTCGATGCCGCCCATCACCTCGACGACGATGTCGGCGCCGTCGACGAGCCGCTCGGCGTCGGTGGTCAGCAGCTCGCGCGGCACCGCCGGGTCGCGCTCGGTCGCGAGGTCGCGCACCGCCACCCCGACCAGCTCGAGCGGGGCGCCCACGCGCGCGGCGAGGTCGTCGGCGCCGGTCAGCAGCCCGCGGGCCACCTCCGTGCCGACGACGCCGCAGCCGAGGAGGGCGACACGCAGGGGGGTCGGGCTCGCAGTTCCGGGCACGGGTACACCTTCCGGGCGGGGCGGGGTCGGGGTCAGGATAGGGGCTCGGCCCCGGCCCCCGACGAGGTGTCCACGACGGGCGCCGGGCCCGGGCCGGCGTCAGGCCTGGGCGTCGAGCGCGAGCAGGTCGTCGACCGTCTCGCGACGCACGAGCACGCGCGACGTCCCCTCGCTCGCGGCGACGACGGGCGGGCGCGTGAGCAGGTTGTAGTTGGACGCCATGGACCGGCCGTAGGCGCCCGTGGCCGCGACCGCGAGCAGGTCGCCGGCGCGCACGTCGCCGGGCAGCCGCACCTCGTGCACGACGATGTCGCCGCTCTCGCAGTGCTTGCCCACGACGCGGGCGAGCACCGGCTCGGCGTCGGACGCCCGGCCCACGACCTCGGCGTGGTACTGCGCGCCGTAGAGCGCGGGGCGGATGTTGTCGCTCATGCCGCCGTCCACGGACACGTACAGGCGGGTGAAAGTCGACCCGTCCTGCGCGGTGACCGCCACGGGCTTGACCGTGCCGACCTCGTACAGGGTGATGCCGGCGGGCCCGACGATCGAGCGGCCCGGCTCGATGGAGATGCGCGGCAGCGGCGTGCCGAGCTCGGCGCACACGTCGGCGACGGCGCGGGCGACGTCGCGGGCGACGGTGCGCGGGTCGAGCGCCGCCTCCCCGGGCAGGTAGGCGATGCCGTACCCGCCGCCGAGGTCGACCTCCTCGACCAGCACCCCGGTGCGCCGGGCGAGCTCGGCCCGCAGCGCGAGCACCGCGCGCGCCGCGACCTCGAAGCCCGCGGGGTCGAGGATCTGCGACCCGATGTGCGAGTGGATGCCGAGCAGCCGCAGCGACGGCCGCGCGACGACGGCGAGCAGGGCGCGCATCGCCGGCGCGTCGCCGCCGTCGACCGCGTTCACCGAGAGCCCGAACTTCTGGTCCTCGTGGGCGGTGGAGATGTACTCGTGGCCCCCGGCGTGCACGCCGGTGGTCACCCGCACCATGACGGGCGCGACGACGCCGCGCGCGGCGGCGGCGTCGGCCACCTTCTCGACCTCGGCCAGCGAGTCGACGATGATCCGCCCGACGCCGGCCTCCAGCGCCGTGGCGATCTCCGCCGGGGACTTGTTGTTGCCGTGCAGGCCGACCTCGGCGGCCGGGACGCCGGCGCGCAGCGCGACGGCCAGCTCGCCGCCGGACGCGGTGTCGACGCCCAGCCCCTCCTCCGCGGCCCAGCGGGCCACCGCCACGGTGAGCAGCGCCTTGCCCGCGTAGTAGACGTCGGTGCCGGTGCCGACCTCCGCGAACGCCTCGGTGAACGCCGTGCGGTACGCCCGGGCCCGCGCCCGGAAGTCGACCTCGTCCAGCACGTACGCGGGCGTGCCGTGCTGGGCGGCGAGGTCGCGCACGCCGACCCCGCCGACCTCCAGCTCGCCGTCGTCGCGCCGGCGGGCCGTCACGGGCCACGGCTCGCCGAGGGTCGCCGCGGCCTGCGGGGCGGCGACGCCGTCGCCGAGCTGCTCGGCGAGGTAGGCGCTCACATCCGCTCCGGGGCGCTGACACCGAGCAGGTCGAGCCCGTTGGCCAGCACCTGGCGCACCGCGTCGTTGAGCCACAGGCGCGTGCCGTGCAGGTCGGTGACCTCCTCGTCCGGGTACGGCAGCACACGGCACTCGGCGTACCACTTGTGGTACTCCCCGGCCAGGGCCTCCAGGTAGCGCGCCACGCGGTGCGGCTCGCGCAGCTCGGCGGCCTGGCCGACGATGCGCGGGAACTCGGTGAGCCGGCCCAGCAGCACCGACTCGGTCTCGTGGGTCAGCAGCGAGGGGTCGAACGCCTCGGTGCCGTCCGGGCGCGTGCGCACCACGCCGCGGTCGGCGGCGTTGCGGTCCACGGCGCACGTGCGCGAGTGCGCGTACTGCACGTAGAAGACCGGGTTGTCGTTGGTCTGCTTGAGCATGTCCTCGCCCTGCAGCTCCAGCGGCGTGTCCGCCGGGTAGCGCGCGAGCGAGTAGCGCACCGCGTCCCTGCCGATCCACTCGACCAGGTCGCGCAGCTCGATGATGTTGCCGGCGCGCTTGGACAGGCGCGCCCCGCCGACGTTGACGAGCTGCCCGATCAGCACCTCGATGTTCGTCTCCGGGTCGTCGCCCGCGCAGGCCGCGATCGCCTTGAGGCGGTTGATGTAGCCGTGGTGGTCGGCGCCGAGCAGGTAGATCTTGCCGGGGAAGCCGCGGTCCTTCTTCGACAGGTAGTACGCGGCGTCCGCGGCGAAGTACGTGGGCTCGCCGTTGGCGCGGATCATCACGCGGTCCTTGTCGTCCGTGAAGTCCGTGGTGCGCAGCCACACGGCACCCTCGGCGTCGAAGACGTGCCCCTGCTCGCGCAGGCGCTCGACGGCCTGCTCGACGGCGCCGGACTCGTGCAGCGCGCGCTCGGAGAACCACACGTCGAAGTGCACGCCGAAGCCCTCGAGCACCGCGCGGATCTCCGCGAGCTGCAGGCGGTAGCCCTCCTCGCGGGCGACGACGAGCGCCTCCTCCTCGGGCAGGTCGAGCAGGTCGGGGCGGGCCTCGAGCACCTGCGCGGCGAGCTCCTTGACGTACTCGCCGCGGTAGCCGCCCTCGGGCACCTCGGTGCCGCGCGCCCGGGCCAGGACGGAGCCGCCGAAGCGGTCCATCTGCGCGCCCGCGTCGTTGATGTAGTACTCGGCGGTGACGTCCGCGCCGGCCGCGCGCATGATGCGCGCCAGGGCGTCGCCGAGCGCCGCCCAGCGGGTGTGCCCGATGTGCAGCGGACCGGTCGGGTTGGCCGAGATGAACTCGAGGTTGTGCACCTGGCCGGCCAGGGCGTCGCCGCGGCCGTAGGCCGCGCCCGCCGTGACGACGGTGCGCGCGAGCTCGCCGGCGGCGCCCGCGTCGAGCGTGATGTTGAGGAAACCGGGCCCGGCGACCTCGACCGACTTCACGCCGTCGGCGGCCTCGAGGCGCCGCGCGAGCTCCTCGGCGAGGGCGCGCGGCGTGGTGCCGGCCTTCTTGGCCAGCTGCAGCGCCACGTTGGTGGCCCAGTCGCCGTGCTCGCGCTGCCGGGGTCGCTCCACGTGCACCGAGGCCGGGACGGCGTCGGCGGGCAGGGCGAGGGCGCCGTCGGCCACGGCCGAGGCAAGGGCAGCGCTGAGGGCTCCGGAGAGCTGGTCGGGGGTCACCGGGCGATTCTATCGAGCGGCGGGCGCCCGGGGGGGCAGGCGTCCCACGCCGCCCTCTCCGTCGCCCGCTCCGCCCGCCCGCTCCGCCCGCCCGCTCCGCCCGCCCGTCGGCGCGTGCCCGGGCAGCGCCCGACTGCTGGTAGTCTCGTACGCGGCCCTCCGGCGTACGACGCCGTGGACCACGCGCCCGTAGCTCAGTGGATAGAGCGTCTGCCTCCGGAGCAGAAGGTCGGGGGTTCGAATCCCTTCGGGCGCACCTCGCAAGGCCCCCGCCGCACCCGCGGCGGGGGCCTTCGTCGTCCTCCGGCGCGACCGCGCGCCGCCCGCGGCTACCGCACCCCCTGCACGAGGTAGTGCGCGGCCGTCGGCTCGTCCTCGGCGAGCGCCACGGCCCGTGCGAGCACCTGCGCGTCGTACCCCGTCCAGCGCACCGTGTGCTGCAGCTGGTGCTCCTCCCACGACGGCGCCACGAACACCTCGACCATCTCCTCGGGGTCCTCCGCCCGGCGCAGCAGCTGCCAGCCCGTGCCGCCGGACCGCTCGCGGGCCAGCCGCACGTCGTGCATCGCGTCGAGGAACGCCGCCACGTGCTGCGGGCGGACGCGGTAGGTCAGCACGATCGCCGTGGGGGTGGCCGGCGGCGCCTCGAGCTCCAGGGTCGGCATGCTCGACGACAGCGGCACCACCGAGCGGTCCATCGTGCCGCTGTGCGCCAGGAGCGGCAGCAGCGGCACCGACGCGGCGACCAGCACCAGGGCGGCGGCGGCCGCGGTGAGAGCGGTCCGCACGCCGACGGCGTCGGCCACGGCGCCCCAGGCGAACGACCCCAGCGCCTGCGACCCCATGAAGACGAGCATGTAGGTGGCCAGTCCCCGGGCACGCACCCAGCCCGCCAGGGCGAGCTGCATGGTGGCGTTGAGCGTCGTCAGGCAGGTCAGCCACCCGACGCCGGCGACCAGGGCGGCGGCCGCGGACGCCGCCAGCGGCAGCCATGCCGCGGCCGCGGTGCCGGCGGCGAACAGCAGCGCTCCCCCGGCCAGCAGCCAGGACCGCGACAGGCGCGCCCGCAGCCGCGGCATGGCCACCGCCCCCGCGATGGCACCGGCACCGAGCAGGGCGAGCAGCAGCGAGTAGCCCGCGGCGTCGGCGCCCATGAGGTCGCGGGCGGCCGACGGCAGCAGCGCCCACAGGGCGCTGCCGGGCAGCGCGAACAGCGCGCACCGCGCGAGGATGCGCCGCACGCTCGGCGCCGAGCGCACGTACCGCAGCCCGGCGAGCAGGCCCGGCCACGCGCGCTCGCGGACGGTGCGCACGGGCAGCGCCTCCTCGCGCCAGGCGAGCAGCGCCACCGTGACGGCGAGGAAGGACAGCGTGTTCAGCGCGAACACCACCGCCGGGCCGGCGGCCGACACGACCACCCCGGCCACGGCCGGGCCGACGGCCCGCGCCGCGTTGACGGCGATCGAGCCCAGCGCCGACGCCTCCGGCAGCTCGTCCCGCGGCACGAGCTGCGGCTGGACGGCCTGCCAGGCCGGTCCCGTCATCGCCGCCGAGCATCCCAGCACGAACGTCAGGCCCAGCAGCCCCCAGGGCGTGAGCGCGCCGGCGACCGTCACGGCGGTGAGGGCACCGGCCACGACGCAGGAGGCGAGCGACGTCACCAGCAGCAGGCGGCGGCGGTCGACGAGGTCCGCGGTCACCCCCGCGACCAGGGAGAGCAGGAGCACCGGCAGCTGGCTCGCCGTCTGGATCCAGGCGACGAACGCCGGGCTGCCCGAGGTCTCGACGAGGAACCACTGCGCGCCCACGGTCTGCATCCACGTGCCGATGTTCGACACCACCTGCGCCGCGAACAGCATCCGGAAGACCGGGCGCCGGAGCGGGGCCCACGCGCTGCGGCGCCCGGGCGCCCGCGCCGTCGTGGTCGCCATGCGCCCTCCCCTCACCGCCTCTCATCCTCGGCCGTGCCGGGGGCGCCGGCGAGCCGACGGCGGTCACCGAGGGATGGGACCGAGGAATGGGTACGGGGCACGGCGGCCGACGGAGGTGCCGTGCAGGGGCGGTCGCTAGGCTGGGCGGGCCGCGCGCCGACCGGCGCCGCGCCCCCGCTGCGAAGGACGCTGAGGACCCCATGACCGACGAGACGGCCGGCTACGCGGACTTCGAGTTCGAGCGTCGCTTCCTCGTGCGCTCGCTGCCCGACGCGCTGCGGGACACCCCGGCGCTGATCGTGCAGAGCTACTACCTGTCCGACGGCGGCTACGCCCTGCGGGTCCGGTGCCAGGCGTCGGGCGTCGACGCCGGCCTCGGCCCCGAGTCGGACGCGCAGGACGTGCTGCGCCGGCACGCGGGCGCCGTCGACTTCGCGGCCGTGACGGTCAAGGGGCCCTCGGCGGGCGGCACCCGGTACGAGGCTGAGCGGGAGATCGACCCGCGCGTGGGCGTGGAGCTGGTCCGCCGCGGCGGGGCGCAGGTCCTCAAGACCCGCTACGCCGCGTGGCTGGGCGCCGACGGCTGGTCGGTGGACGTGTTCGGCGGTGCCAACAGCCCGCTGGTCGTCGCCGAGTGCGAGCGGTCCGGGCCGGTGGTCGAGCTGCAGATCCCGGACTTCTGCGTGACCGAGCTGACCGACGACCGGCGGTTCTCCAACGAGTCGCTCGCGCTCGACCCCTACAGCGGCTGGTCCGCGGCGTTCGCGCAGGAGCTCGCGCGGACGGGCCCGCGCTTCCGGCAGGACTTCGGGCCGAACACCACGATCCCGTCCGGCTGAGCCCGGTCCGGGCCGGCGCCCGCCGTCGGGCCGCCGGCACGGGGCCGCCGGCGGCCCGACGGCGGTGCCGTCAGTGCCCTCAGTGCCAGGTGGAGATCTCCTCGACGCCCGGGCGGTACTCGAAGTGCCACGGCTCGTAGGAGCCGGCGCCGCCGCGCTGCGCCCACGGCGGGTTCTCCCAGCCGTAGGCCGGGCCGTTCTCGACCAGCCAGCGGTAGTACTCGCTGTTGCCGGTGACCTGGGAGCTGAGGTCGATCGCCAGGCCCCAGCCGTGCATCGACGTGCCGGGCTGGGCGGCGAAGGAGCCGCGCGACGCCTTGACGGAGTACTGCCGGTCCAGCGAGCGGTAGGTGTCGATCAGCAGGATGTCGCGGCCGAACTCGGCGCGGAACGCCTGGTTGAGCGCGGTGAGCGCGTCGGCGGCCCGCGGCTGGAGCTGCTCGCCGGCCTGCCACAGGTCGCACAGCTCCCCGCCGGACAGGTTCCCGTTCTCGCTCGTCACCGTCACGCTCGTGTCGCAGTCGGGCAGCGGCTCGCGCTCCTGCGAGCGGGAGGCCGCGCCGTCCGCGCGGGCGGCGACCTGCGGGGCCGCCGCGATGCCCTCCGACGTGGCGGGCGGCGCGACGTTCTGGCGCACGATCTCGAGCGTCGACGGGCCGCTGGCCATGGCGTCGCCCTGCGCGGGCGTCCCCGTCCCCTGCGACGCGTGGCCGGTGGCGAACGGGGCGGCGATGGTCGCCGCGGCCAGGGTGCCGAGCACCGCGGCGCGCGGGATCCAGCGGGCGGGTCGCCGGTGCACCGTCGTCGTCGTCGCCGCGTCGCCGTCGCGGCGCCGGGCCGTGCGGGCGGGCTTGTCGGTGCGCTCGCGCAGCTCGCGGCGCGAGGGCAGCGGCGCGCCGGCGGGGCGCGACGGCGCGGGCTGGTCGGCCGGCTCGTCCTGGGCGGCGGCCGGGGACGTCGTGGGCCGCTGCGCCGGGGCGGCGTCGGCCGCGTGCGGGGCGCCGTCCTGCTCCGCCAGGCGCGGCGCGGCGGGCGCGGCCTTCGGCAGGGCGTAGGGCACGGCCGGGGTGCCGAGGACGGGGCTGAGCGGGGCGGGCCCGGAGAACGTGATGCCGCCGACCGTCACGGTGTCCGGCGAGTCGACGGGGTCGGCGTGCCGCCCGCGCACCGCGCCGAAGGCGTCCGGCTGGCGAGTGACGGCGACCGGTGCCGAGATGGTCCCGAGGGCCGAGGCCGGCCGGTAGGTCGAGGGGGTCGCCTGCGCCGCCGCGGCGGCGGCCCGGGCCTCGGCCTCCCGGCGCTCGCGCCGGGTCATGAGGGGAGGTCGCGGCGTCGTCTGGGGCGCTGCTTCCACGACACCTCCGAGTAGCGGCCGGACGGAGGCGCGCGCGCACCCGCCCGAAGGGCTTGTACCTACGGTTCGCACGAGGACCGCGGCGGGCGGTCTCGTCGTGAGACGGCGCCCGGTCCGGGTCGTGCAGAACGTCCGTATCGCCTGGGGCGACCGTTCGTCCCGGGAACCATATCGGCGCGCCTGCCCCCCGCCAAGCCCCCGTGTGAACGGAGTGTGACGGCCCGGCGCGGCGCCCCGGCATGTCGCCCCGCCACCCGCCGGTTCGTGACGGAGGTCACACCCGTGGCGCACCGCGAGGGTCGGGACCTCAGGCGCGCGGCGTCCGCCGCTGCATGGCGTCGCGGACCTCGCCCACCAGCTCCTCGAGGATGTCCTCGAGGAAGACGACGCCGGCCAGGCCCTCGGGCCCCTCGACCCGCGCGAGGTGCGCGCCGGAGCGCTGCATGGCGCGCAGCGCCTCCTCGACCTCGTCCCCGGGGCGCACGGACGCGAGCGCCCGCACGCGCCAGGCGGGCACGGGCTCGTGCCGGTCGCCGTCCGTCGCGTAGAGCACGTCCTTGAGGTGCAGGTAGCCCACCATCACGCCGTCGGACGTCACCGGGAACCGCGAGTACCCGGTGCGCGACACGAGGTGCTCGACGGCGTCCGGCGTCACGCCGTCCGCCACCGTGACGAGCCCGTCCACGGGCACCATGACGTCGCCGGCCGTGCGGGCAGAGAACTCGATGGCCGAGCCGAGCAACCCCTGCTCGTCGCGCAGCAGGCCCTCGGCCTGGGAGTGCTCGACGATCGACTGCACCTCCTCGGCGGTGAACGCCGAGGCGACCTCGTCCTTGGGCTCGATGCCCGCCAGGCGCACCGCGTGGTTGGCGACCCAGTTGAGCGCCACGATCACCGGACGCAGGACGCGCCCCAGCAGCACGAGCGGCGGCCCGAACCACATCACCGCGGTGTCCGGCCCGGCCACGGCGAGGTTCTTCGGCACCATCTCGCCGAGCACCACGTGGAGGTAGACCACCACGAGCAGCGCGACGAGGAAGGCGGCCGGGTGCACGAGCTCCTCGGGCACCCCGAGCGTGTGGAACGGCCCCTCCAGCAGATGGGCGACGGCCGGCTCGGCCACGATGCCCAGGCCCGTGGAGCACACGGTGACGCCGAGCTGGGCGCACGCGAGCATGAGCGACACGTGCTCCATCGCCCACAGCACGGTGCGGGCGCGGCGGTCGCCTGCCTCCGCGCGCGGCTCGATGGACGAGCGGCGCGCCGAGAGGACGGCGAACTCCGCGCCGACGAAGAAGGCGTTGCCGACGAGCAGGAGGACGGCGACCCAGATGGCGGTGACGGTGCTCATCGGCGCCCCTCCCCACGGACCGTCTCGCCCGCGGCGGCGCCGTCGAGGACCGCCGGGAGCGCGCGCACCCGCACGCGCTCGGCGCGGCGGCCCACCATGGCCTCGACGCGCAGCAGCACGCGATGGCCGGGCCGCGACACCTCGACCTCGTCGCCCGCCTGGGGCAGGCGGCCCAGGCGGGCCATGACGAGCCCGCCGAGCGTCTCGTACGCCGGGTCCTCCGGCACGACGATCCGCGTGGTCTCCTCGAGCTCGTCCGGGCGCATGACGCCCGGCACCACCCACGAGCCGTCGGCGGCGCGCACGGCGCCGGCCCGGCGCGGGTCGTGCTCGTCGGCGACGTCCCCGACGAGCTCCTCGACGACGTCCTCGAGCGTGACGATGCCGGAGGTGCCGCCGTACTCGTCGACGACCACGGCCATCTGCAGGCCGAACGAGCGCAGCTCGACCAGCAGCGGCCCGAGCCGGACGGTCTCCGGCACGCGCGGGGCGTCGACCATCAGCGCGGCGACGGGCACCTCGCCCCGCCGCTCGTGCGGCACGCCGACGGCGCGGCGCAGGTGCACGATGCCGACGACGTCGTCACGGTCCTCGCCGATCACGGGGAACCGCGAGTGCCCGGTGCGGCGCGACAGGGCGATGACGTCCTCGGCGGTCTCGTCGCGCCCGGCCACGGCCATCCGCAGGCGGTCGGTCATGACGTCGCGCGCGGACAGCTCGTCGAGCTCGATGGAGTTGGTCAGCAGCGTGGCCACGGACTGCTCGAGCGTGCCCTCCTCGGCGGAGCGCTTGACGAGGCTCAGCAGCTCCTGCGCCGACCGCCCGCCGGACAGCTCCTCCCGGGGCTCGACGCCGACGCGGCGCAGCAGCGCGTTGGCGGACCCGTTGAGCAGCACCACGAGCGGCCGGAAGACCTTCGTGAACCCGCGCTGCAGCGGCACGACGAGGGTGGCCGTGCCGACCGGCGCGCTGAGCGCGAAGTTCTTCGGGATCAGCTCCCCGAAGACCATGGAGAAGACGTTGACGACCACCAGCGCCAGGATCCCGGCCAGCACGGTGGCCACGCCCTGGGCGAGCGGGGTGGGCTGCAGCCCGGCGGAGAACAGGCTCAGCAGCGCGGGCTGGGCCGTGTAGCCCAGCAGGATGGTGGTCAGGGTGATGCCCACCTGGGCCGAGCTCAGCTCGGTCGACAGGTGCTTGAGCCCGGCCCGGACGGAGCGCGCCCGCCAGCCGGTGCGAGGACTGTCGCCCTCCGCGTCGTCGCCGTCCCCCAGGACGGCGGGGTCGAGGGTCACGAGCGAGAACTCGCTCGCGACGAAGACGGCCGTGCCGGCGGTGAGCAGGACGCCGACCGCGACCATCAGCCAGTCGCCTAGCACGCGCCACCGCCCGGCTCGAGGCCGCGGGGGCCGGGGCTGTCGGCGCCGGGGCGTGCTGCCTCGGCACCGCGGGGCGCGGGATGTCGGCTCTCGTCCATCGTGGCAACGATCGTAGCGACGACACGGAGACCTCGCGCAGGAGGCGGTCGCGTCGCGGGGGACGGCGTGCACGACCTGCGCGGGACACGCCCGGCGTCCAGGGCACGTCCAGCGTCCTGTGACACATTGGTGCCATGGCACCTGCGTCCTTCCCGAGCCCCGGCGCGGCCGGCGCCGGCTCCACCGCCGCAGTCCCCTCGCAGAGCGCGACCGTGCTGGTCGTCGAGGACGAGATGGCGATCGCCACGGCCGTCGCCCAGCGCCTGTCCGCCGAGGGCTGGCGCGTGGAGGTGGCGCGCGACGGCCTCGCCGCCGTCGACGCCGCCGCCCGGCTGCGCCCCGACCTCATCGTGCTCGACGTCATGCTCCCGGGCATCGACGGCCTCGAGGTCACCCGCCGCATCCAGGCCGAGCAGCCCGTGCCGATCCTCATGCTCACCGCGCGCGACGACGAGACGGACATGCTGGTGGGCCTCGGCGTCGGCGCCGACGACTACATGACCAAGCCGTTCTCGATGCGCGAGCTGGTCGCCCGCGCCAAGGCGCTGCTGCGGCGCGTCGAGCGGGCGCAGCAGGCCGCGGCGACCACGCCGTCGGACCCGCCGATCGCCATGGGCGACGTCACCATCGACAAGGCGCAGCGCCGGGTGCACCGGGCGGGCGAGGAGGTGCACCTGACGCCCACGGAGTTCGAGCTGCTGGTGATGCTCGCCAGCTCCCCCAAGACGGTGCTGACCCGCGAGCGGCTGCTGGCCGAGGTGTGGGACTGGGCCGACGCGAGCGGCACCCGCACCGTCGACTCGCACATCAAGGCGCTGCGCCGCAAGCTCGGCCCGGACCTGATCCGCACCGTGCACGGCGTCGGCTACGCGTTCGAGCCCCCGCAGGCCTGAGGCGTGACCGACCCCGCTCCCCCGCCCGCCCGCCACCCCGCGGAGCGCAAGCACCACCGCCGCATCCCCGACGTGCGCCCGCTCGACCCGCTGCGCTCGATCAAGATCAAGCTCGGCGTGCTCGTGGTCGCCGCCGTCACCTTCGCCGCCGCGATGACCTGGCTGGGCCTGCGGGTCCAGCTCGGCCCGAGCCGGACCTTCCCGCTCGTCATCGTGCTGTCGCTCGTGCTGACCCAGGTGCTCGCGCGCGGCATGACGTCGCCGCTGCGCGAGATGACGGCGGCCGCCCAGGCCATGGCCGCCGGGGACTACTCCCAGCGCGTGCGCGCCACCAGCCGCGACGAGGTGGGCCAGCTCGCCGCGACGTTCAACCAGATGGCCGAGGACCTCGCGTCGTCGGACCGCACGCGGCGGGACCTCATCGCGAACGTCTCGCACGAGCTGCGCACACCCGTGGCGGCGCTGCAGGCGCAGCTGGAGAACCTCGTCGACGGCGTGGCCGAGCCCACGCCCGCGACGCTCGAGCTCGCGCTCGACCAGACCGAGCGCCTCACGCGCCTGGTCACCTACCTGCTGGACCTGTCCCGGGTGGAGGCCGGCGCGTCCGCGCTGACGATCAGCCGCGTCCCGGTGGGCGACTTCCTCGAGGACACCGCCGAGGCGCTGTCCATGGTCGACGCCGCGAAGAACCTGCGCTACGTCGTCGACGTCACGCCGCCCGACCTCGCGCTCGAGGCCGACGCCGAGCGCCTGCGGCAGATCGTCACCAACCTGCTGCAGAACGCCATCCGGCACTCGCCGCACGGCGGCGAGGTGCGCCTGGACGCCTACCCCGACGGCGACGACGTCGTCATCGAGGTGTCCGACCAGGGCCCGGGCATCGCCCCGGAGGACCGCGAGCGGATCTTCGAGCGGTTCGCGCGCGGCTCGACCGCGTCGCACGCCCAGCCGGGCCTCGGCGTGCCGACGACGAGCGGCGGCACCGGCATCGGCCTGGCCATCGTGCGCTGGGCGGTGGACCTGCACGGCGGCACCGTCGGCGTCGCCGACTCCCCCGCCGGCCAGGGCGCGACCCTGCGCCTGCGGCTGCCGGCCACGGCCCGGCCCGCGCCGGGCGTCACGATGTCGACCCCCGGCGACTGACCCGCCCGCCCCGCGACGGCGTCCGCCGAGCCTCGGGGTGACATCGGTCACAGAGGTCATGGCGCCACCCGCCGACCTGGCCCGTGGTTGACGTGGGCTCGCCGATCGGTGACGGACCGTTGCCCCGGGTTTTGCCTCACGCGACCCCGGCGCCGACCCGGCCCGGCGGCCCGGCGAGGCACCCGCCGCGGGTGTGTGTCCCAAGGCATAGGCTGGCAGCACCCGCCGGTGGGCCGCCACGATCACGGCCCCCAGCAGGCCGACCCGACCGTGCTACAGGTGTGAAAGTGGGCGATCCACGCGTGTCCCCGAAGGCTGAGTCAGAGACGATCAGCACCAGCGCCGGTGCCTCGTTCGGAGCCAATGCCTGGCTCGTCGACGAGCTGTACCAGCAGTACCTGAAGGACAAGAACGCGGTGGACCCCGCGTGGTGGGACTTCTTCGCGGACTACAAGCCCGGCGAGACGGAGCCCGGTGACGGGAAGCCGGCCGGCTCCGACGCCGCGGACGAGGGCGCGAGGACGGTCGCGGCCACGGCCGCGGCCGCGCCGGCCGACAGCCCGGCGTCCCAGACGCCCGCGGCCGTCGAGTCGCAGGACAGGGCGGCCCGGGCGCAGACCGCGGCCCCCGCCCAGCCCGCCGCGGCCCAGCCGGCCGCCGCCCGGCCCGCGCCGGTGCGCGAGGCGCCGCAGCCGGCCGAGCCCGAGGGCGACCTCCCCGTGGCGACCGCGCAGCCGACCACCGCCCCCTACGCCGAGGCGGCGCGCACCAAGCCCAAGCCGCACGTCGAGGCGCAGGACGAGGTGGCCAAGCTGCGGGGGCCCGCCGCCCGCGTGGTCACGAACATGGAGTCCTCGCTCGAGGTCCCCACCGCCACGTCGGTGCGTGCGGTGCCCGCCAAGCTCATGGTGGACAACCGCATCGTCATCAACAACCACCTGTCGCGCACGCGCGGCGGCAAGGTCTCGTTCACCCACCTCATCGGCTTCGCCCTCGTCGAGGCGCTGGCCGACATCCCGGTGATGAACGCCCACTACCAGCTCGTCGACGGCAAGCCCGGCGTGGTGCAGCCCGCGCACGTGGGCTTCGGCCTCGCGATCGACCTCGCCAAGCCCGACGGCTCGCGCCAGCTGCTGGTCCCCAGCATCAAGGCGGCCGAGGAGCTCGACTTCGCGGGCTTCGTGTCCGCGTACGAGGACCTGGTGCGCAAGGCGCGCGGCGGCAAGCTCGGCGTCGACGACTTCCAGGGCACGACGATCTCGCTGACCAACCCCGGCGGCATCGGCACCGTGCACTCCGTGCCGCGCCTCATGCAGGGCCAGGGCACCATCGTCGGCGTCGGCGCCATGGACTACCCCGCGGAGTTCGCGGGCGCGTCCGAGGAGCGGCTGTCGCGGATGGGCGTCTCGAAGGTCATGACGCTCACCTCGACCTACGACCACCGCATCATCCAGGGCGCGCAGTCCGGCGAGTTCCTCAAGCTCATCGCCGACAAGCTGCTCGGCCTGGACGGCTTCTACGACCGCGTCTTCGCCTCGCTGCGCGTGCCGTACGAGCCGGTGCGCTGGGTGCGCGACAACAACAAGGACGACGACGTCGAGGCCGCCAAGCCGGCGCGCATCGCCGAGCTGGTGCACGCCTACCGCTCGCGCGGCCACCTCATGGCGGACACCGACCCGATCGCCTACCGCCAGCGCAAGCACCCGGACCTCGACGTCCAGAGCCACGGCCTGACGCTGTGGGACCTGGACCGCACCTTCCCCACCGCCGGGTTCGGCGGCCGGCCCAAGGCGACGCTGCGCGAGATCCTCGGCCTGCTGCGCGACTCGTACTGCCGCACCATCGGCGTCGAGTACATGCACATCGCCGACCCGGCCCAGCGCCGCTGGCTCCAGGAGCGCCTCGAGTCCGGCTACGCGCGCACCCCGCGCGAGGACCAGCTGCGCATCCTGCGCCGCCTCAACTCCGCCGAGGCGTTCGAGACCTTCCTGCAGACCAAGTTCGTGGGCCAGAAGCGCTTCTCGCTCGAGGGCGGCGAGTCGCTCATCCCGCTGCTCGACGCGATCCTGTCGAAGGCGGCCGAGAACGGCCTCGACGAGGTCGGCATCGGCATGGCGCACCGCGGCCGGCTCAACGTGCTGGCCAACATCGCGGGCAAGAGCTACGCGCAGATCTTCAAGGAGTTCGAGGGCCAGATCGACCCGAAGAGCGTCCAGGGCTCCGGCGACGTGAAGTACCACCTCGGCACCGAGGGCACGTTCACGGCCGAGTCCGGCGCCACCACGAAGGTCTACCTCGCGGCCAACCCGTCCCACCTGGAGGCCGTGGACCCGGTCCTCGAGGGCGTCGTGCGCGCCAAGCAGGACCGCATCGACCTGGGCGGCGACGGCTTCTCCGTGCTGCCGATCCTCGTGCACGGCGACGCGGCCTTCGCGGGCCAGGGCGTGGTGCCCGAGGTGCTCAACCTGTCGCAGCTGCGCGGCTACCGCACCGGCGGCACGATCCACGTCATCGTCAACAACCAGGTCGGCTTCACCACCGGCCCGGCGAGCTCGCGCTCGACGACGTACGCGACCGACGTGGCCAAGGGCTACCAGATCCCGGTGTTCCACGTGAACGGCGACGACCCCGAGGCCGTCGTGCGCGTGGCCGAGCTGGCCTTCGCCTACCGCGAGCAGTTCGACCGCGACGTGATCGTCGACATGGTCTGCTACCGCCGCCGCGGCCACAACGAGGGCGACGACCCGTCGATGACCCAGCCGCTGATGTACAACCTCATCGAGGCCAAGCGCTCGGTGCGCAAGCTGTACACCGAGAACCTCGTGGCCCGCGGCGACATCACCGTCGAGGAGGCCGAGCAGGCGCTGCAGGACTACCAGCAGCAGCTCGAGCGGGTCTTCACCGAGACGAAGTCGGGCGTGAACTCCGAGCCGCAGGCCGAGCACGTGCTGGGCCTGGAGCGCCCGGAGGCGCAGCGCGAGGACGCCGGGACGATGGTCGGCTGGAAGACGGCCGTGCCGCACACCGTGCTCGAGCGCATCGGCGAGGCGCACGTGTCGCCGCCCGAGGGCTTCGCGGTGCACCCCAAGCTGGTCAAGCTGCTGGAGAACCGCCAGCTGATGGCCAAGGAGGGCGGCATCGACTGGGGCTTCGGCGAGATCCTCGCGTTCGGCTCGCTGCTGATGGAGGGCACCCCGATCCGCCTGGCCGGCCAGGACTCGCGCCGCGGCACGTTCACCCAGCGCCACGCCGTCTTCCACGACCGCGAGACCGGCGCCGAGTGGACGCCGCTGCAGTACCTCATGCAGGACCAGGCGAAGTTCTGGGTGTACGACTCCTCGCTGAGCGAGTACGCCGCCCTGGGCTTCGAGTACGGCTACTCGGTGGAGCGGCCCGACGCGCTGGTCATGTGGGAGGCGCAGTTCGGCGACTTCGTCAACGGCGCCCAGACGGTCATCGACGAGTTCATCTCGTCGGCCGAGCAGAAGTGGGGCCAGTCCTCGTCGCTGGTCATGCTGCTGCCCCACGGCTACGAGGGGCAGGGCCCGGACCACTCGTCGGCCCGCATCGAGCGGTTCCTGCAGCTCGCGGCCGAGGACAACATGGTCATCGCCCAGCCCTCCACGCCGGCGTCGTACTTCCACCTGCTGCGCCAGCAGGCCTACCGGCGGCCCCGCAAGCCGCTCGTCGTCTTCACGCCGAAGCAGCTGCTCCGGCTCAAGGCGGCGGCCTCGGGCGTGGAGGACTTCACCTCCGGCACGTTCCGCCCGGTGATCGGCGACACGCTCGACCCGTCGGGCGTGCGCAAGGTGGTGCTGTGCACCGGCCGCGTCTACTACGACCTGCTGGCCGAGCGCACCAAGCGCCAGGACACGACCACCGCGCTGGTCCGCCTCGAGCAGCTCTACCCGCTGCCCCTGGAGGAGCTGCGCGCCGAGCTGGCGAGGTACGCCGGGGCGGACGTCGTGTGGGCCCAGGACGAGCCGGAGAACCAGGGCGCGTGGTCGTTCCTGCACCTGGCGCTGCCGGAGGACCTGCCGCGCGTGCGCGTCGTCTCCCGCCCGGCGTCGGCGTCGACCGCCGCCGGCACGGCCAAGCTGCACCAGGCCCAGCAGCGGACGCTGCTCGAGCAGGTCTTCGCCTGACCGAGGGCCCGCCCGCACGACGACGGCCCGCCACCCCTCGGGTGGCGGGCCGTCGTCGTCGGTCCTGCGGCCGGCGCCGGGCGGGCACCCGGCGCCGGGTGTCACCAGCGCTCGTGCACCGCGGCGCGGAAGTGCTGGTCGTAGATCTCGCGGACGCCGCTGTTGAACAGCGGGCCGAGGGTCGGCGCCGCGCCGGCCTCGGCGTTCGAGCGGGCCTGCTCGGCGCTGCGCGCCCCCGGGATGACCGTGGAGACGCCCGGCTGCTGCCAGACCCACGCGATCGCCGCCTGGGCCGCCGTGAGGCCCGTGTCGCCGAGCGTGGTCCGCACGAGCTCGGAGAACTCCGCGGCGGCGGTGACGCCCGTCTCGAAGTCCACCCCGGAGAACGTCTCGCCCACGTCGAAGGCCTCGCCCTGGCGGTTGTAGCTCCGGTGGTCCGACTCGGGGAAGCGCGTGTCCTTGGTGTACCGGCCCGACAGCAGGCCCGAGGCCAGAGGCACGCGCGCGATGATGCCCACCCCGGCCGCCGAGGCGGCGGGCAGCACCTCCTCGAGCGGCTTGAGCCGGAAGGCGTTGAGGATGATCTGCACCGTGGCGACGTTCGGCCGGGCGATGGCCTCCAGCGCCTCCGACGCCTTCTCCACGCTGACGCCGTAGGCGGCCATGACACCCTCGGAGACGAGCTGGTCCAGCGCGTCGTAGACCTCCGTCGTGGAGTACACGGCGGACGGCGGGCAGTGCAGCTGCACCAGGTCGAGGGTGTCCACCCCGAGGTTGCGCCGGGACCGGTCCGCCCACTCCCGGAAGTGCGGCAGCACGTAGTTCTCCGGCACCTGCTCGGCGCGCCGGCCCATCTTGGTGGCCACCGTGATCCCGGCGTCGCCGTGGTCCTTGAGGAACGCCCCGATCGCCTGCTCGCTGCGGCCGTCGCCGTAGACGTCCGCCGTGTCGTAGAAGGTGACACCCGCCTCCAGGGCGGCCTCGAGCACGGCACGCGACTCGTCGTCGGAGATCTCGCCCCAGTCCGTCCCGAGCTGCCACGTGCCCAGGCCGACCACCGAGACCAGGCGGCCGGTGCGGCCGAGTACCTGATTTTCCATCGCTCCTCCTGAATCCTCAGTGGTCAAACATATGTGTGACGCAGCGCGCTGGCCTCACGACTACGGTGTGAACGTGACCACCAGTCAGAACACCAGTCTCTTCCCCACCAGCACGGACGTCGCGGCGACACCGCCGTCGGGCGGTCAGCACGTCCTCGCCCACGGCGAGCACCGCGCCGTCGTCGCCGAGGTCGGCGCCATGGTCCGCGAGTACACGGTGGGCGGGCGCGACGTGCTGGTGCCGTTCGGCGAGGACGAGGTGGCGCCGGTGTTCAACAGCGCCGTGCTGGTGCCGTGGCCCAACCGGCTGCGCGACGGCCGGTACGCCGTCGACGGCCGCTCCTACCAGCTCGCCGTGAGCGAGCCGGAGCGCGGCACGGCCCTGCACGGCCTGGCCGCCTGGGAGCGCTGGAGCGCCGTCGACGTCGCGGAGGCCGCGGTCACCCTGGAGCTCGCCCTGCCGGCGCAGAAGGGCTGGCCGTTCCAGCTCGTCACGCGGGTGCGGTACGCGCTGTCCGACGCCGGGCTCGAGGTGACGCTCACGACGCGCAACGTCGGCGCCGGGACCGCGCCCTACGGCGTCGGCTTCCACCCGTGGCTGTCCACCGGCGGCGCGGACCTCGACGAGTGCACCGTGCGCCTCGACGCCGCCACCCACGTCACGGTGGACGACCGGCTGCTGCCGACCGGCACCGAGCCCGTGGCGGGCGCCTACGACCTGCGCGAGGCCCGGTCCCTGGCGGACCTGGACCTCGACGACGCGTGGGTCGACCCGGTCCGGGACGCCGACGGGCTGTCGTGGTGCCTGCTGGGCTGTCCCGACGGGCGCACGCCGGCCGTGTGGATGGACGGGTCGCTGGACTGCTGGCAGGTCTGCTCGGCGAACCACATCCCCGAGCACGAGCGCTACGGCCTGGCCGCCGAGCCGATGAGCTGCGTCGCGGACGCCTTCAACACCGGCGAGCGCCTCGTGCGGCTCGCCCCCGGCGCCGAGCACACGGTCCGCTGGGGCGTCACGCTCCGCTGAGCCGGGCCCGCGGGGCGGCGCGCGGCGGGTTCACCCGCGCCCGGGCCGGCGACGTCGCCGGCCGGCGGCGTGGAGTGCCGCCGTGCCCGCCCCGCGGGGTCCACAATGTCGGGGCATCGGTACGACGAGGAGAGGTCCGTGGCGGAACGCGAGGTGCGCATCTGCGTCGTCGGCGACGAGCTGAGCACGGGCGTGGGCGACGCCCGCGCCCTCGGCTGGGTGGGCCGGGTGATGGCCCGCACCCGGTTCGAGCGCCCGGCGATGGTGTTCACGCTCGCGGTGCCGGGCGAGACGACGACGGGCCTCGGCGCCCGCTGGGAGGCCGAGGCGGCCGCGCGGTTCGACCCGGAGTGCGACAACCGGCTCGTGGTCGCGCTCGGCCGGCACGACGTCGCCACGGGCCACTCCGTGGCGCGCTCGCGCCTCAACCTCGCCAACGTGCTCGACGTCGCCGACTCCTCGCGCATCCCGGCGCTCGTCGTCGGCCCGCCGCCGGGGCGGCCCGAGGACGGGCCGCGGCTGGCGGAGCTGTCCGCCGCGTTCGCCGACGTCGCCTCCCGCCGCCGCGTGCCGTACGTGGACACGTACACCCCGCTGGCCCAGCACGAGCAGTGGCTGGCCGACCTGGCCCAGAACGGCTCCGGCTACCCGGGCCAGGCGGGCTACGGCCTCATGGCGTGGCTCGTGCTGCACACGGGCTGGCACCACTGGCTCGGCCTGCCCGACGACGCGGCCTGACGCCGCCCGCGGCCCGACCGACCTGCCGGGCGGCGGCCCCACCGCGCGTCGACGACGCGCTCCAGGTCGGCGTCGTCCAGCGACCGCACGAACCGCACCGTCTCGGCGTGCACGGCGTCGCGGTAGGCGAGGAGCACGTCAGCGGAGCTCATGACCCCCACCCTGCCGACCGGGCCGGGTTCAGGCGCGCCGGACGCTCGTCGTGCCGCTGACCGTGGAGGCGGACACGTACGCCGCGGCGCCCGCCTCCGCCAGCTCGACGACCACGCCGCGCGTCGAGGTGCTCGGCTGCACCGCGCCGTCGAGCTCCACCCGGCCCGAGACGCTGCGGGCGCGCAGGTTGACCGGGGTGCCAGGGTCGAGCGACACCGCGACGGCGCCCGACACGCTGCGGGCGGTCAGCAGCGGCGTCGTGCCCTGGGCCCGCACCTCGACGGCGCCGGAGACCGTGTGCACGGCGACCCGGCCCAGGGCGCCCGCGACGGACAGCCGCCCGGAGACGCCGTCGACCGCGAGGTCGCCGCGGTGGTCGGTGACCTCGACGCCGCCGGAGACGGTGCGGACGGTGAGCGGCCCGGCCGCGCCCTGGGCGATCACGTCGCCGCCGACGGTCTTCACCGCCGTGCCGGCCGCCGTGCCCGTGAGCTCCACGCGCGCGCTCACGACGGCGACGTCGACCGGGAGCGCCGCCGGCACCGTGACCCGCACGGCGACGGCGCCGTCCTCGCGCGCCGTGCGCAGGCCCTCGAGCAGGCCGCCGAGGCCGCCGCGGGGATGGCGGCCCACGCGCAGCGCGCCGTCCTCGAGCACCACGTGCACCGGGCGCGGGCCCGGGTCGAGCACCTCCACCGTCACGCCGTCGGCGCGCGCGGCGTCCCCGACGACCTCGACCGTGCCGCTCGTGAAGCGCACCGCGAGCGCCCGGGCCGTGGGGACCTCGACCGTCTGCGGAGCCGCGACCGTCCAGGCCTGCGTGCCGTGCGGGTGCCCGTCGTCGGGCCGGGGGGCGTGGGGGGTCGTCGGCTCGTGGGGGGTGGACATCTCGCGTCGCCTCCGTGCTGCTCGGGGTGTCGGGAGAGGTCAGCGTCCCACGGAACCGGCTCCGCGGGCGGCGGCGCACGGGCACCTGCGGGCGTGTGGGACCATAGGGGCGACCCATGTCGTCCGGTTTTGATGGAGAGACAGCCATGAGCAAGCGCGGTCGCAAGCGTCGTAGCCGCAAGGGCAACGCCGCGAACCACGGCAAGCGTCCCAACGCCTGAGCACAGGCAGCAGACGTGACGAAGGGCCGGGGCCCCCACGGGGTCCCGGCCCTTCGTCGTGCTCGGAGCGTCAGGCGCCCGCCGTCAGGCGCCTGTCGTCAGGAGCGGACCGCCATGCCGGTCAGCTGCTGGTGGATGCGCGCGCGCAGCGTCTCCGGCGCCCGCTCGCTGCAGGAGCGGCGGACCAGCTGCTTGACGAGCTCCTCGACGCTCAGCTCCGCCAGGCACGGCGAGCAGTGCGCCACGTGGGCGCGCATGCGTCGCTCGTCGTCCGGGGTCATCTCCGAGTCGAGGTACTCGTAGAGGTGCTCGAGCGCGTGCTCGCACTCCGTCTGGCCCGCGGTCTCGTGCGGGATGGGGGTCACGGGTTCCGTGCCCGCCGACGACTCCTGCGCGTTCACTGCTCACCTCCGTGCGACGGCGCCTGCACGCCGGCCGGGACCAGACCACGCTGGGCCGCGTAGTCGGCCAGCAGCTCGCGCAGCTGGCGACGACCGCGGTGCAGCCGGGACATCACCGTCCCGATCGGCGTACCCATGATCTCGGCGATCTCCTTGTAGGGGAAGCCCTCGACGTCCGCGTAGTACACGACCATGCGGCGGTCCTCGGGCAGTGACGCGAGGGCACGCTTGACGTCCGAGTCGGGGAGGCGGTCCAGCGCCTCGGCCTCCGCGGAACGCAGCCCCTGCGACGTGTGCGACGCGGCGCGGGCGATCTGCCAGTCCTCGACCTCCTCGGCCTGGGACTGCTGCGGCTCGCGCTGCTTCTTGCGGTAGCTGTTGATGAAGGTGTTCGTGAGGATCCGGTACAGCCAGGCCTTGAGGTTGGTCCCCGGCTTGTACTGGTGGAACGCCGCGAACGCCTTGGCGAACGTCTCCTGGACCAGGTCCTCGGCGTCGGCCGGGTTGCGCGTCATGCGCAGCGCGGCCGAGTAGAGCTGGTCGAGGTACTGCAGCGCGTCGGACTCGAAGCGCGCCGCCCGCGCGGCGGAGCCCTCGTCCTCCGGGGCGCGGTCCGTGGTCTCCGGGTCGATCTCCTCGGCGGTCGCCGGGCCGGACGGCGTCGCGTCCGTCTCCGGGTCCGTCGTGGTGCGGCTGGGCGCCTCGTCCGCGGGCGCGACGACGGCCTCGGCGTCGTCTCGCCCTCGGGGGGCCGGAATGTCGGGGCTCATCGACGTCGAGCCTAGCCCGCCACCGAACGGCTTGCGGGACCAGGCGGCGAGCGCCGGGCCCGCGGCGGGCACGGGCTGCTTGACCAGACCGTCGACCTCGGCGGGGACGCCGAAGAGCCGCACGGGGGCGGCGGACGTCTGCTGCGGGGAGCACGGGATCACGACTGGCACAACGCCGACCCGCGCGGCTCCATTCCCGCCGCCCGTCGCCGTCCTCGCCCCGGCGCGGCGGGCGGCCCGCGACGCGCCCGCCGGCACATCCTGCGAAGCCGGCGGTCGTCTGCCAAGGTGGGTCGCATGCTGCTGCGTCGCTTCGCCAGGCCTCTCCTGGCCACCTCGTTCGTCTACGACGGCGTGCAGGCCGCGCTCCACCCGGCCGAGCACACGGCCGCCGCCCGCGAGGGCGCCGCCCTCGCCACCGAGCGGCTCGGCGTCAAGCCCCTGAGCGACGCGCAGCTGACGCTGTGCGTGCGCGTGCACGGGGCGGCCACCGCGCTGGCCGGGCTGCTGCTGGGCCTCGGCAAGGCGCCGCGCACCGCCGCGCTGGCGCTCGCCGCGCTCACCGTGCCGCTCGCCGTGGTGAACCAGCCGTTCACCAGCAAGGGCGCCGAGCGCCAGGCGAGGACGACCCGGTTCGTGCGCAACCTCGGAGCCGTGGGCGCGGCGCTCATCGCCGGCGTCGACACCGAGGGCCGCCCGGGCGTGGCGTGGCGGGTCAGCCACGCGCGCCAGGCCGCGGCCAAGGCCACCGCCCGCTCGGCCCGCCGGGCGGAGAAGAAGCTCGGCGACATCGCGTCCTGACGCCGCTGCCCGCCATCCCCCCGCCATCCCCTCCCGGCATCCCTCGCCGGCACCGGCAGGCGCGGCGTCGGGGCGTCTCACGGCTGCCCCGGCGCCGCCCGCCGGGCGCCGCGTCAACTAGCCTCGTCGCCATGACGTCGACCGCGCCCGGCAGCCTCTCCCCCGCACCCGCACCCGCGTGGGAGGCGCCCGTCGCGCCCGGGCCGCTCGACGCCGTCGTCGAGGTGCCCGGCAGCAAGTCCCTCACCAACCGCCTGCTCGTGCTCGCCGCCCTGGCCGACGGGCCGGGCGTGCTGCGCGGCGCGCTGCGCAGCCGCGACGCCGACCTCATGATCGCCGCGCTGCGCACGCTCGGCGCCGACGTCACCGAGGGCGACGCCCCCTCGACCCTGCACGTCACCCCCGGCCGCCTCGCCGGCGACGTCGACGTCTTCACCGGGCTCGCCGGCACCGTGATGCGCTTCCTGCCGCCCGTGGCGGCGCTGGCCGACGGCCCCGTCCGGTTCGACGGCGACCCGCAGGCGCGGGTGCGCCCCATGCTGCCCGTGCTCGCGGCGCTGCACGCGCTCGGCGTCGACGTCCGGCCGGGCGACGGCGCCGGCCGCCCCGTGCGCGGCACCGAGGACTTCCCCGCGCACCTGCCGTTCACCGTGGTGGGCACCGGTGCCCTGCGCGGCGGCAGCGTCGACGTCGACGCCTCGGCGTCGTCCCAGTTCGTCTCCGGCCTGCTGCTCGCCGCCGCCCGGTACGACGAGGGCCTCACCGTGCGGCACATCGGCGCGACGCTGCCGAGCCTGCCCCACATCGCGATGACCGTCGAGACGCTGCGCGAGGTCGGCGTCGTCGTCGACGACTCGCGGGACGGCATCTGGCGCGTCGAGCCCGGACCGGTCGCCGCGCGCGACGTGCGTGTCGAGCCGGACCTGTCGAACGCCGCGCCGTTCCTGGCCGCGGCCCTCGTGGCCGGCGGCACCGTGGCGGTGCCGGGCTGGCCCGCGCGCACCACCCAGCCCGGCGCGCTGCTGCCCGACCTGCTCACCCGCATGGGCGGCACCGCGGTGCTCGACGGCGACGTCCTGCGCGTCACCGGCACCGGCGAGGTCCGCGGCATCGACGTCGACCTGCGCGCCGCCGGCGAGCTCGCCCCGACGATCGCCGCGCTCGCGGCGCTGGCGGACTCCCCCAGCCGCCTGCGCGGCATCGGCCACCTGCGCGGCCACGAGACCGACCGCCTGGCCGCGCTCGCCGCCGAGATCACCCGGCTCGGCGGCCGCGCCGAGGAGACCCGCGACGGCCTGGTCATCACCCCGCGCCCGCTGCACGGCGCCACCTTCCGCACCTACGCCGACCACCGGATGGCGACGTCCGGCGCGCTGATCGGGCTGCGGGTGCCGGGCGTGCTGGTCGAGGACGTCGAGACCACCGCCAAGACGCTGCCCGGGTTCGCCGGGCTGTGGGGGGCCATGCTGGCGGGCGCCGCGGTGGAGAGCCGCTGATGGCACGCGCCCGCGACGAGCACGAGCGCTGGGCGCGGCCCTCGAAGCGGGGCAGCCGGCCGCGCACCAAGCAGCGCCCCGAGCACGCCGACGCCCTCGTCGGCCTGGTCACCGGCGTCGACCGCGGCCGGTACACGCTGCTGATCGACGAGGGCGGTCCCGACGAGCGCGACATGCTGGCGATGAAGGCCCGCGAGCTGACGCGCACGCGCGTGGTCGTGGGCGACCGGGTCGACGTCGTGGGCGACACCTCGGGCGCCAAGGACACCCTGGGGCGCATCGTGCGGATCGCGGAGCGGACGTCGGTGCTGCGCCGCACCGCCGACGACACCGACCCCTTCGAGCGCATCGTCGTGGCGAACGCCGACCAGCTCGTCGTCGTGACGGCGCTGGCCCAGCCCGAGCCGCGCACCGGCATGATCGACCGCGCGGTGGTGGCCGCCTACGACGCCGGCATGGACGTGCTGCTGTGCCTCACCAAGGCCGACCTCGCCGCGCCCGACACGCTGCGCGCGCTGTACGAGCCGCTCGGCGTCGAGGTCGTCGTGACGCGCCGCGGGGACCCGACGGCCGACAGCGCGCCCGACGGCGCGCCCGGCGGCGCGCCCGGCGGCGCGGCCGGCGGGGCGCGCTCCCTGGCGTTGGCGGCCGCGTCGGTCGAGGACGTCCGCGACCGGCTGCGCGGGCGGGTCTCGGTGCTGCTCGGCCACTCCGGCGTCGGCAAGTCCACGCTGGTCAACGCCCTGGTGCCGGGCGCGGCTCGCGCCACGGGTCACGTCAACGACGTCACCGGGCGCGGGCGGCACACCTCGACCTCGGCCGTCGCGCTGCGCCTGCCCGCGGCGCCGGACGGGGACGCCGACTACGACGGCTGGGTCATCGACACCCCCGGCATCCGCTCGTTCGGGCTGGCGCACGTGGAGGTCGCGCACCTGCTGCACGCGTTCGAGGACCTCGACGCGGCCGCCGAGGAGTGCCCGCGCGGGTGCACGCACCTCGCGGAGGCGCCGGACTGCGCCCTCGACGAGTGGGTGGAGGCGACCGAGGACGCCGAGGCGCGCGCGACACGCGCCCTGCGGCTGGCGTCCTTCCGCCGCCTGCTCGCCTCCCGCACCGCTACCGTGTGAGCCGTGCACCCCTCCGCCACCCGGACGTACGAGGACGACCTGCGCCTGGCCCACGTCCTCGCCGACCAGGTCGACGCCCTGACCATGGAGCGGTTCCGCGCGCTCGACCTGCACGTCGAGACCAAGCCGGACAGCACTCCGGTCTCGGACGCCGACCGCGCGGCCGAGGACTTCGTGCGCGGGCAGCTGCGGCGCGCCCGCACCCGTGACGCGATCGTCGGCGAGGAGTACGGCGCGTCCGGCAGCGGGCCGCGACGGTGGATCGTCGACCCGATCGACGGCACCAAGAACTTCGTGCGCGGCGTCCCGGTCTGGGCCACGCTCATCGCGCTCGCCGACGGCGACGAGGTGGTGGTGGGCCTGGTGTCCGCCCCGGCGCTGGGTCGGCGCTGGTGGGCCGCCAAGGGCTCCGGCGCGTGGACCGGCAAGTCGCTCGCCGCGGCCACCCGGATGTCGGTCTCCGGGGTGCGGCGCCTCGAGGACGCCTCGTTCTCCTACTCCTCGCTGTCCGGCTGGGACGAGCGCGACAAGCTCTCGGGGTTCCTCGACCTGACCCGCCGGTGCTACCGCACCCGCGGCTACGGCGACTTCTGGTCGTACATGCTCGTCGCCGAGGGCGCCGCGGACATCGCCGCCGAGCCCGAGCTCGAGCTCTACGACATGGCGGCGCTCGTGCCGATCGTCACCGAGGCCGGCGGGCGGTTCACCTCGCTCGAGGGCGAGCCGGGCCCGTGGGGCGGCAACGCGGTGGCCACCAACGGGCTGCTGCACGACGAGGTGCTCGTCTACCTCGGCTGAGCCGCCGGCCCGCGCCGGCGTCGCTCACGCCGGCCTCGCCCGCGCCGCAGGTCACGGTCGCGGGATCGTGGGGATCTCCGTCGGGTCGTACCAGAGCATGTCCCGGTCGGTGACGCGCTGCAGCGCGTCGTCGAGCAGGGACTCCGACGCCGCAGCCACGTCGCCCGCGGCCTCCGCGTCGCTCTCCTCGTCGGCCGCGGCCAGCACGTCGCGCACGTCGGCGGCGGCCTCGGGCTCGTCGACGTGCACGGCGACGACGGCCGTGCCGGGCACCTCGCGCGTGACGCGCACGGCCGAGGGCACGGCGGCGCCGTCGTCGGCCCCGCCGTCGAACCCGCCGCCGGACGCGAGCAGCACCACCGCGTCCGGCACCTCCACCGTGACGACGACCCGCAGCAGGACGGCGTCGCCGCGGGCCGCGACCAGCAGCAGCGAGTCGTGGGCGGCGGCGAGGAAGGCGGCGTACTCGCGCCCCTCCTCGTCCTCGTCGGGCAGGGACTCGGCGAGCGCGGGCGTTACGGCGTGCGCGCCGCGCGGGGGCACGGTCCACGTCGCCCCGGTCGCGGTCACGGCAGCGGTGGCCAGCTCGTCGAGCGTGGCGGGCACGTACAGGCGCATGGGCACAGTCTGCCCTGCCACCAGCGCGGACACCGCACCGGCAGGAGCGGGTCGCTGTCTTGGCGCCACTCGCGCGAGGGCCCTCCGGCGGCCGGGCACACGGCGGCGAGCCGGACGGCGGCCGGACGCGCGACGGCACCCGTCGCAGGGGGCGTGACGGGTGCCGTCGAGCGGGCGGCCCGCCACGACAGGGGACGGGCGGGCCGGGGCCGGCACCGGAGGGGGATGGCGCCGTGCCGTTCATGATTCAACTACCTGCCGGGGCGCCCCGCCAGGGGGCCGCGCTGTGAGGTGCGGAACAGCGGCAGGGACTCAGGCGGGCACGGGCCGGCGGAGCCGGTCGGCCAGCGCCGCGAAGGCCTGCCGCACCGGCGACGCGGGCGCGTGCTCCGCCAGGGAGCGCCCCGCCAGCAGCGCCCCGTCGCAGGCCACCGGGTCGTCCGGCACCACGACGAGGTCGGTGATCCCGGCGTAGCGCTCCATCGCGGCCCGCACCGCCGCCTCCGGCCGCGGGCCGACCGCCGCCGCCCGCACGCGGTTGACGACGACGGCCGCCGGCCGCGGGACGGGCACCGGCGCCTCGCGCAGGTCCTCGAGCCCGCGCACCAGGCGCTGGACGCCCACGGGGTCGCCGGCGCCCACCACCACGACGTCGTCGGCGGCGGCCAGCGCGGCCAGCGTCGCGGCGTTGCGCTGGGGCGCCTGAGTGTCGTACATCAGCAGCTCGTCGGCCTCGAGCACCGCGCCGGTGTCCACGACGGTCCATGCCGCGAGCTCGCGGGCGCGCTCGAGCACCACCTCGAGCGCCGACCCCGGGACCTCCGGCCAGCGCGCCGCCCGGGTGAGGCCGGTCAGGACGCGCAGCCGCGGCGCCACCACGGGGGCGTGCCGGGCCAGCGTCGCCAGGTCGAGCGTGCCCTGTCCCGCGGCGCGGGCGACGGCGGCCAGGCCGGGCGCGTCGTCGAGCAGCCCGAGCCGGGCCGCCAGCGACGAGCCGTAGGTGTCGGCGTCCACGAGCAGGACGGGGCGCGCGTCGGCGGGCGGCTCCGGCGCCCCCGCGCGGCGGGACGCCCGGCGTCCGCCCCGGCCCGCCGCGGCCACGCCCGCGAGCTCGTGGGCGAGCTCGAGCGCCGCCGTGGTCCGGCCCGGGGCGCCGACCGGACCCCACACGACCACGACGCGGCCGGACGGTGCCGGGTCCGGTGGAGGGACGTCGTCCTCGGCGTCGGCGTCTCCGGCGGCCACGGCGCGGGCGAGGTCGGCGCCGGGCGCCGGCGGGCCTCCCCCCGCGGTGGCGGCCGCGCCGGCGGCCTGCCGGACCGCCGCCACCACGGCGTCGTCGTCGAGGCGCCCGCCCAGCACGACGTCGGCCCCGAGGGCGTGCAGCCGGTCGGCCGGCACGGCGTCGGCGAGCACGACGACCCGCACGCCGGCGCCGTGGAGCCGCGCGACAGCCTCGCGGTCCAGGCCGGGCAGGTCGCCCGACACCACGGCGACGGCCCCGGCGCCGGCCGCCGCCGCGGCCAGCAGCTCGGCGAGGTCGCCGCAGCGCCGCGTGACGACGGCGCCGGCCCCGGGCGCGCCGAGGGCGAGCACGACGTCCGTCTCCGCCGCGCCGCGCACGGCGGACAGGACGGTGACCGGCGCGGCCATCAGGCGCCCTCGCCCGCCACCGGCACGACGGCGACGCTGCCGCCCTCGCGCAGCGCGCCCAGCACCGCCGGCAGCTCGTCGGTGGGCACGAGCACGTGCAGCGTCGCGGTGGCGCCGACCACGAGCCCGGTGTCGGCGGCGTCCACCTGCTCCACCAGCACGCTCTGCACCAGCGACGTCGGCGACTCCGGCTCCTGCCCGGCGACCGGCTCCGGGACGGACCACAGGTCCACGCGCGCACCCTTGCGGATGCGGTCGCTCAGCCCCTCGCTCACCGGCACGGCGACGGAGCGCAGGTCGACGGCGTCCGCGCGTCCCAGCGCGGACTGCGGCAGGAGCTCGCCGGCGTCGACGACGCGGGTGACGACGAGGCCCTCGGGCAGCGGCTCGTCCGCCGGCAGGTAGAGCTCGGCGCCGCTGCCCAGGCGCACCTCGACCGGGCGCAGCGCGTCGGCGCTCAGCGGCTCGCCGGGGGTGAGCGCGCCGTCCGCCGCCCACACGGGGACGGTGCGCGAGGCGGAGGCCACGGCCCAGGAGCCGAGGGCCACGGCGAGCGCCACGAGGACGACGCCGACGACGAGGCGGGGGTCGCGCCAGCTCGGCCGGCGCAGGCGCGGCGCGACGGGCGCCGGGAGGTGCTCGGTGCTCACGGGTGTCCTTCCGGTGCGGGCGCGACGGGGCGCGCGGCCGAGGGAGCCGGGTCGGCAGCAACCATCATGCGGGACCGTCGTCGACCGTCGGTGGTCACCTGTGGACGACCGTCGCCGAGGGCCGTGCAGGGGCCCGGGTGTGCGATCCTGAGGGCATGGCCGGACGCTTCCTGACGCTCGCGGACGTCGAGGAGATGCTCAGCATCTCCACCCGTCAGGCGTACGCGCTGGTGCGCAGCGGCGAGCTGCCCGCGATCCAGGTGGGCGGCCGTGGCGTGTGGCGCGTCGAGGCCAGCGAGCTGGAGGCCTACATCGAGCGGCAGTACGCCAAGACGCGTGAACGGATCGCCTCCGGCGACGTCTGAGCGCCTCGCCCCCTCCCCCGTCGGCCGCCCCGCGGCCGCGCGCCCGGTCACGACCGGCTCACCCGCAGCAGGGCGGCGAAGGGCACGACCCGCAGCCGGGGCGCCCCGTCGGTCTCCTCGAGGTCGAGGTGGTCGGCGCCGACGCGCGCGAGCCGGCCCACCGCCTGGCCGGCGGACGTGCGCACGACGACGCGCCCGCGGTCGCGCTGGAGCCGCCGGAGCACCGTGCCCAGCCCGAGCGCGTCGGTCCGTGCCGTGGACGGCACCGCCTGACGGCCCAGCCCGACGACCGAGGCGACGGCCGCCAGGGGGACGAGGTGCTCCACCCGCCCGGACGCACCGCGCCCGTCGAGCAGCACCCACGTGCCGGCCACCCGCCGCACCACCCCGGCCACCGGCTCGCCGTCGGCCAGCTCCACGGTGACCGGGGCGCCGAGCGCCGCGCGCCACCGGTCCGCGACCGGGATCGTCGCGTGCTCGGCGCGGGTCAGCTCCGCGACGGCGTCCTCCCGCTCGGCGACCTCCTGCGCGGCGAGCTGCGCCTCGAGGTCGCTGAACAGCAGCGCCCATCGGCCTGGCGCGTCCATGCGTCCATCCCCCCTGCCACCGACCCCCACCGGTTCGTGCCGCGGGTCCGCACCGACCGCGCCACCTCTGGACACCTTAGCGAGACGTGTGGTTGTCTGGCGACACCTGAAGTCACCAAACGTTGTCAAACGACATCCGATGACGTCATCGGCTCGCGCGGAGGGGAGCGCAGATGACCAGCAGGGGAACCACGGACCGCCGTCCGGCGGCACCGGGCCGCCGGACGCCCGACGCGGTGCCGGCGCGGGGCAGCGGCGCGGGCCTGCTCGCTCTCGCGCTCGGCGCCGGCGCCGCCGGCGCGCTGCTGGGCGCCCGCGCGCTCGCCGTGGCGCCGACGGCGCTCGGCGCCGGGGCCCGCGTCGAGACGTGGGTCGAGCTCGGCGCGGTGACCGCGGGCGGCCTCGCCGCCTGGTGGGTGGCCCTGGGCGCGACCCTGGGTCTCGCCGTCGTGGTCGCCGCCCGGCGAGGCGTCCGCTGGCGCGCGGGCGAGGCCGCCGTGCGCCGCGTCGCACCCGGCCTGGTGCGGCGGCTCGCCCGCGTGGGCGTCGGCGTGGGCGTCGGCGCGGGGCTCGTGCTGGCGCCGACGACGGCGACGGCGGCCGGGCCCGCGCCCGACCCCGGGCCCGGCACGCCGGCGGTGGCCGTGGACCTGGGCTGGCAGCCGACGGCACCCGGGACCGGCGGCCCGGCGTCGACCGCCGAGCCCGCGCCGCCCGCCACCGAGCCGCCCGCCACCGAGCCGCCCGGCGCCGAGCCGCCCGGCGCCGAGCAGCCCGGCCCCGAGCAGCCCGGCGCCGAGCAGCCCGGCGCCGCGACGGCGTCCGAGGTCCGCCGAGAGTCCGCGCACCCCGGGCCCGCGCCCGACGGGTCCGTCGTCGTCCACCGCGGCGACACCCTGTGGGGCATCGCCGCCCGGTGGCTCGGCGGCTCCCCCACGGACGCCGAGGTCCTCGCCGCGACGGTCCGATGGCACGAGACCAACCGCGAGGTCGTGGGCGACGACCCCGACCTCGTCCTGCCCGGCCAGGTGCTGCGCCCGCCCGCGTGAGCCGGCGCCGCCGCCCTGACGCACCGCGGGGGAACTCGCACGGGCACCCCCGCGCACCGCTGCACGTCGCTGAGCCGCACCACCGATCGGAGGGGACCGATGACCAGGACCACGCCCGCCGTCGCGCTCGACCAGCGCGGCGCCGCACCCCGCACCGCCACGGCACGCGCCTCCACCCCGCCCCGGGACGGCGCGCCGCGACGAGGACCAGCAGCGCCGCGCACCGGCGCGCCGGCGCCCGCACCGACGACACCGCCCGCGCCCGGCCGGGTGCGGCGCATCCGGGTCGCGGCGCTCCCTCAGCCGGCACGGCCGGGCGGGCCGCCCGCGGGACCCAGCCGGCCGCCGGGGCGGGTGCGGCGCGTGCGCATCGGCGTCGACCGGGCCGGCTGGGGCGACCGCGACGAGGTCCTCGACGAGGTGGCCGCCGGGCGGCCGCTCGGTGCCGCCGAGCCCGAGCCGCTGCCGGACCCCACGGCCATGTGCTGCAGCGTCGTGCGCGCCGCCGTCGAGGTGCTGCGCGGCGACCGCGGCGCGGCCCAGCTCGCGCGCTGGGTCACGCCCGTGGTGCTCGACCAGCTCGCCGAGCGAGCACGGCTCCTGCACGACGCGGTCGCCGCCGGGCGCCTGCCCGCCACGCTCCGCGGACGGCCCGTGCGCGTGCGCCGCGTCCGCCTCGAGCGACGCGGTGACACCGCCGAGGCCACCGTGGTGCTCGACGACGACGGCCGCGTCCGCGCCGCCGCCGTGCGGCTCGAGGCACGGCGCGGGCAGTGGCGGGTCGCCGTGCTCGAGATCGCGTGACCGCCGGCGGCACCCGCGGCGGGTCACGCGGCACGGGCGGACGCGTGGCACGGGCAGACGTGCGAGGGCCGCGGCGGCGATCGTCTCGCCACCGCGGCCCTCGCAGCACTCACCGGGGCCGGCTCACCGGCACGTCGTCACCGGCAGGTCGTCACCGGCGGGTCGTCACTGCTCGTTCTGGCCGTGGCAGACCTTGTACTTCTTGCCGGAGCCGCACGGGCACGGCGCGTTGCGCGGGGTGCCCGGGAAGGTGCGGCCGTCGCTCTCGGGGGCGGAGGCCTCGCCGTGCAGGGCGCGGCGGGCGCGGCGCGCCGCCTCCGGGCTCGACCCGGAGACCGCCGTCGAGCCGTCCTCGCCCGGGCCGCTGAACGACATCGGCACCTGCTGGCCCGGGCCGTCCAGGCCCTTGCCCACCAGCACCGGCTCCTGCGCCCGGGCCGCCTCCGCGGCCTCGGCGGTGTCCGCGGCGCGGGACGCCGACGGCGTCGACTCGGCGGCGGCGGCGACCGGCGCCGGCTGCTCGGTCCGGGCGACGGCCTCGGCCGGCGTCTCGGCGGGCGGCTCGACCGGGCCCTCGGCGCGGGTCCCGTCCTGCGGGCTCGCCGGGGCGGCGGGGGCACCGGAGGCGACGGGGGCCGCGGGGGCGGCCGGGGCCGAGGGGGCGGCGACCGCCGGGGCCGACTGCGCCGCGGCGGCAGCGGCGGCGGCCGTGATCGTCACCGGCTGCCCGTCGGTCGCCTGGCCCTGCTGCACCTGCACCTCGAGGTTGAACAGGAACCCGACCGACTCCTCCTTGATGGCCTCGTTCATGGCCTGGAAGAGCTGGTAGCCCTCGCGCTGGTACTCCACCAGCGGGTCGCGCTGCGCCATCGCGCGCAGGCCGATGCCCTCCTTGAGGTAGTCCATCTCGTAGAGGTGCTCGCGCCACTTGCGGTCCAGCACCGACAGCACCACACGGCGCTCGAGCTGACGCATCGCCGCCTCGCCGAGCTGCTCCTCGCGCTGGTCGTAGGCCACCCGGGCGTCCGACAGCAGCTCCTCGAGCAGCATCTCGCGGGTCAGCGAGCCGATGCCGCCGGCCTCTTCGACGACGTCGTCCACCGTGATGGACACGGGGAACACGGCGCGCAGCGCCGTCCACAGGCCCTCGAGGTCCCACTGCTCGGGCGTGCCCTCGGCGGTGGCGCCGTCGACGTACGCGGTGACGACGTCGGTGATGAAGTGCTGCACCTGATCGGCGAGGTCCTCGCCCTCGAGCACACGGCGGCGCTCGGCGTAGACGACCTCGCGCTGGCGGGACAGGACGTCGTCGTACTTCAGGACGTTCTTGCGGATCTCGAAGTTGCGCGACTCGACCTGCGACTGGGCGCTCTGGATGCCGCGCGTGACCATCTTCGACTCGAGCGGCATGTCGTCCGGGAAGCCGGCACGGTTCATCATCGCCTCGGCCAGGCCCGAGTTGAACAGGCGCATCAGGTCGTCCTGCATCGACAGGTAGAACCGGGACTCGCCCGGGTCACCCTGACGGCCGGAGCGGCCGCGCAGCTGGTTGTCGATGCGGCGCGACTCGTGCCGCTCGGTGCCGAGCACGTACAGGCCACCGAGCTCGGTGACCTCCTCGTGCTCGGCGGCCACGGCGGCCTTCGCCTTCTCGAGCACCTCCGGCCAGGCGGCCTCGTACTCGTCCGGGTTCTCCGCGGCGTCGAAGCCCCGCTCCGCCATCTCCTGCACGGCGAGGAACTCGGCGTTGCCGCCGAGCATGATGTCGGTGCCGCGGCCGGCCATGTTGGTGGCCACCGTGACGGCGCCCTTGCGGCCCGCGAGGGCGACGACGGACGCCTCGCGCTCGTGCTCCTTGGCGTTGAGCACCGCGTGCGGCACGCCGGCCTTGCGCAGCATGGCCGACAGGCGCTCGGACTTCTCGACGCTCGTGGTGCCGACCAGGACCGGCTGGCCCTTGGCGTGCCGCTCGACGATGTCGGCGACGACGGCGGTGAGCTTGCCCTCCTCGTTCTTGTACACGAGGTCGGGCTGGTCGATGCGCTGCATCGGCCGGTTGGTCGGGATCGGCACGACGCCGAGCTTGTACGTGCCCTGGAACTCGGCCGCCTCGGTCTCGGCGGTACCGGTCATGCCCGAGAGCTTGTCGTACAGGCGGAAGTAGTTCTGCAGCGTGATCGTGGCGAGCGTCTGGTTCTCCGCCTTGATCTGCACGCCCTCCTTGGCCTCGATGGCCTGGTGCATGCCCTCGTTGTAGCGGCGGCCGGCGAGGATGCGCCCGGTGTGCTCGTCCACGATCATGACCTCGCCGTTCATCACGACGTAGTCCTTGTCGCGCTTGAACAGCTCCTTGGCCTTGATCGCGTTGTTGAGGAAGCCGATGAGCGGCGTGTTGAGCGACTCGTACAGGTTGTCGATGCCGAGGTAGTCCTCGATCTTCTCGATGCCCGGCTCGAGGATGCCGACGGTGCGCTTCTTCTCGTCGACCTCGTAGTCGCTGCCCCCGTCCAGCCGGCGCACCACCTTGGCGAACTCGGTGTACCAGCGGTTGGCGTCGCCGGAGGCCGGGCCGGAGATGATCAGCGGCGTGCGGGCCTCGTCGATGAGGATCGAGTCCACCTCGTCGACGATGGCGAAGTGGTGGCCCCGTTGCACCAGGTCGTCCGTCGACCACGCCATGTTGTCGCGCAGGTAGTCGAAGCCGAACTCGTTGTTCGTGCCGTAGGTGATGTCGGCCGCGTACTGCTTGCGCCGCTCGGCCGGGGTCTGCCCCGACAGGATGACGCCGGTGCTCATGCCCAGGAACCGGTAGACGCGGCCCATCAGCTCGCCCTGGTACTTGGCCAGGTAGTCGTTGGTGGTGATCACGTGCACGCCCTTGCCCTCGAGGGCGTTGAGGTAGGCGGCGAGCGTGGCCACGAGGGTCTTGCCCTCACCGGTCTTCATCTCGGCGATGTTGCCCAGGTGCAGGGCGGCGCCGCCCATGAGCTGCACGTCGAAGTGGCGCTGGCCGAGCGTGCGGCGCGCCGCCTCGCGGACGGCGGCGAAGGCCTCCGGCAGCAGCGCGTCCAGCGTCTCCCCGTGAGCCAGGCGCTCCTTGAAGCGGGCCGTCTCCTCGCGCAGCTCCTCGTCGCTGAGCTCGGTGAAGCTGGGCTCGAGGCTGTTGACCTGCTGGGCCAGCCCCTGCAGCTTCTTGACGATGCGCCCCTCGCCGAAGCGAAGGACCTTCTCGAGGATCGCGGGCACACTGTCTCCTGGGTCGAGGCACCCGGCGGCGGCCGGTCCTGCCGTTCGGTTCGGCCGGCGCACGCCGGCCCTGGGTCACACCCTTGCCATCCTAGGGCGGCCACCCGAGCGTCTCACGCAGGTTCGCCCTCGGACGAACCTGCCGACCGCCGCAGCACCTCGACCGCCCGGTCGGCGAGCTCCGAGCCCGCCGAGCCGTAGAGGTGGAAGACGGCGTCCGCCCCGTGGGCGCGCAGCTCGACGACGTCGTCGTCGTACCGCGCCACGGCGACCACCAGCCCCTCGAAGCCGGCCGCCTGCAGCCGGGCGAGCGCGATGAGGTTCGCCCGGTGGAACGGCATGGCCAGGACGGCGACCTGCACCGAGCCCGCCCGGCGGACGCGCAGCCAGAACTCGAGGTCGGTGGCGTCGGCCCGCACGACGTCGAAGCCGCGCCCGGCGAGCTCCTGCACCCGCGTGCCGTCGTGCTCGACGCCGAGCACGCGCAGGCCGTGGTCACCCAGGCGCGCGTAGGTGGCCGACCCGATGCGGCCGAGCCCCAGCACGAGGGCGTCGGCGTGGCCGACGTCCACGAGGCGGTCGTCCGGGTGCAGCCGCTCGGCGTCGCGGGCGGGCAGGAGCCGCGAGAGCCGGCTGGCGAGCTCGACGCCGCGGCGGTTGACCACCGCCGCGACGACGAAGCTGAACGCGACGGCCAGCGCGACGACGGCGACCCACCGCTGCGGCAGCAGCCGCGCGCCCGCGCCGACGTCGACCACGATGATGCCGAACTCGGAGAAGTTGGCCAGCACGAGCCCGGCGAGGAACGCCGTGCGCCGCCGCAGGCGCAGCAGCCACAGCAGGCCGGCGTACAGCCCGGCCTGCACGGGCAGCAGCACCAGGAGCAGCAGCGCCAGGCCGACGTCGGCGGGCGTCGGGACCCCGTGCAGCCCGATCTGCAGGAAGAACGCGACGAGCATGAGGTCCTTGACGCTCAGCAGCGACCGCGACAGGTCGCCCGCCCGGGGGTGCGGCGCGAGCAGCACCCCCATGAGCAGCGCCCCGACGCCGCCGACGATGCCGACGGCCTCGAACAGCGCGTAGCCGGGCACGAGGGCGACGAGCACGCCGAGCAGCGCCTGCAGCTCCCCGTGGCCGGCCCGGTCCCAGACCCGGTGCACCACCCACGCCCCGGGCACGAGCGCGACGAGCGCGAGCGCCCACGGGCTCGGGGCGCGGCCGCCCGCGGCGCTGAGGAAGACCACGGCCACCACGTCCTGCATCACCAGCACGCCGACGGCGATCCGCCCGTACAGCGAGGTGGCGTCCGAGCGGTCCTCGAGCACCTTGACGACGAACACGGTGGACGAGAACGCGAGGGCGAACCCGACCAGGGCCAGCGCCGCCGCCCCGTCGCCGCCGAGCAGGCCCGAGCCGAGCACCGCGAGCAGCCCGAGGAGCCCCATGCCCACGGCGGTGCTCAGGACCAGGTGGACGGTGGTGGTCAGCCAGATCTCCGGGCGCAGCAGCGAGCGCAGGTCGAGCTTGAGGCCGATGGCGAACAGCAGCAGCGCCACGCCGATCTCCGCCACCGGCTCGAGAAACGCGGGCTCCGCGACCTCCGCGGCGCCGAGCACGAAGCCGGCCGCGAGGTAGCCGACGAGCGGCGGCAGCCGCACGAGCACCGCGAGCAGGCCCCCGGCGAACGCGGCGACGAGGTAGAGCGCTGCGGTGGCCATGGCACCCCCTCGGGCCGGCGCTGCGGCGGGCCGGCGTCGAGGACCGCACGCACCGGCCGGCCCTCGCTGCGATCGTAGGACCGCCGCGGCGCGCTCGACCGGCGCGCGGGCCGGTGCCGCGCCGGGAGCCGTCAGGCCGCGCGCACCGCCGCCGCCAGGTCGGCGGCGAGGTCGCCCGCCGGCTCCACCACCACGTCGCCGAGACCGAGCCAGCCTGCGAGGAGGCGCAGCTCCGCGGCGAGGCCCTGCGCCGTCGCGCCGCGGCGGCCGGGCGCCAGGTGCGGCTCGGCGTGGGCGGCCCGGACCCGCAGCGCTCCCCCGCCCTCGGCGCGCCGGTCGGCCTTGAGGTCGACCCGTGCGGCGATCCGCTCCCCCTCGAGGAACGGCAGCACGTAGTAGCCGTGCACCCGCTTGGCGGCGGGCACGTAGATCTCGATGCGGTAGGTGGTGCCGAAGAGCTGCTCCAGCCGGGTGCGCTCGAACACCAGCGGGTCGAACGGGCTGAGCAGCGCGGCGCCGTCGGCACGGCGCGGCAGGGCAGCGTCCCGGTGCAGGTACCACCCGCCGCCAGCGCCCTCGACCTCCACCGGCGTGAGGGTCCCGTCCTCGACGAGCTGCGGCAGCACCTGCGCCACCAGGGCGTTCGTCCGTCCGCGCCGCAGCCGGAAGTAGTCGCGCATGTCCCGCACGGTCGCGACGCCGTGGGCGCGGGCCCCGGCCTCCAGCAGCGCGCGCACGGCGTCGACGTCGTCCGGGACGGGCGCGTCGAGGACGGCGCGCGGCAGCACCCGCTGCGGCAGGTCGTACAGCCGCTGGAAGGCGAGGTCGCGCCCGGCCGCGACCACCTCGCCGGTGAAGAAGAGGTACTCCAGGCAGCGGCGCGCGGCCGACCAGTTCCAGCCCCACCCCACCTTCTCCGGGCGGGCGGGGCCGCCCTGCTCCTCGAGCAGGGCCTGCACCTGCGCGGCGGTCACCGGCCCGCGCTCGGCGACGATGGTGCGCACGGCCGCGAGCTCGGCGGGGTGCCGCTCGGGCGCGCTGGAGATCGACCCCCACGCGTGGTCGCGGTACGCGCGGCGCCGCCACTCCAGCAGCGGCCAGGTCTCGACGGGCACGAAGGAGGCCTCGTGCGCCCACGCCTCGACGAGGCGGCGCGGTGCGCGGCCGTGCAGCCGGTCGAGGAGCCCGACGTCGTACGGCCCCAGCCGCGAGTACAGCGGCACGAGGTGGGCGCGGGCCAGCACGTTGACGGAGTCGATCTGCAGCAGCCCGAGCCGGCGCACCGCCGCGATGACCTGCCGGAGGCCCGGGCCGTCCGCGCCGAGGGCGGGGCGCGGGCGGTGCAGGCCCTGCGCCGCGAGCGCCGTGCGGCGCGCCTGCGCGGCGCCGAGCCGCTCGGGGCGCCGGCGCACGGCCGAACGGGGAACGGGCGCCGGCGCGATGTCCACGGTCACGGACCCATCGTGCCGCGACCCGCCGACAGGCGCGGCGGCGGCCGCCCGCCCCCGCCACGCGGGGACGGGCGGCCGCCGGGGGTCAGGCGAGAGAGCTCACCGACCGGGTGCACTCGGCGTCGAGCTCGATGACGCCGTACGTCCAGCCCTGGCGGCGGTAGGCCACCGCGGGGCGGGTGGACTCCTTGTCGATGAACAGGAAGAAGTCGTGGCCCACGAGCTCCATCTGGTAGATCGCGTCGTCGAGGGTCATGGGCTCGGCGCTGTGCAGCTTCTGGCGGATCACCACGGGCGAGTCGCCGAGCTGGCGCTCGACCGCGTCGCCGTCCACCTCGAGGGGTGCGGGCGGCTCCTCCTCCGGCTGCGGCTCGGGGACGGTGTCCTCGGGGATCGTCTCGGCCGCCGCGACCACGTACGTGCGCCGGTGGTCCTTGCGGCGGTCACGGTGCCGGCGCAGGCGCTCGAGCAGCTTGTCCAGGGCGATGTCGAGGGCGCCGAAGCGGTCGTCCGCGGCGGCTTCCGCCCGGATGATCGGTCCCTTGGCGCGGACGGTGAGCTCGACGCGCTCCCGGACGTCCGCCAGGCGCGGGTTGCTCTCCCGCGTCACCTCGACATCGACGCGCTGCGCGGCGGGCGCGAGCTGCGTCACCTTGGTCAGCTTGTCCTGCACGTGGTTGCGGAACCGGTCCGCGACCTCCGTGTGCCTGCCGACGACGACGATCTCCATCGTGGGTCTCCACTTCTGCAGGGCTGCCGCGGCACCGCGGGCAGCCGGCGTGCTGGGCTCGTGGCACCCCTCACGGGTGCCGGGTCGCGGCACCACCCCCCTAGGCGCCAGGCATGCGCACCCGGACCTCTCGACGACCCCACGGGTGGTCCTCACCCGCGGGGGATTTCTCAGGCTAACCCTCCGCAGCCTGCCACGACAGCCGGGGCGACGCGCGCGCCGGGCGGCCACCCTCCGGCCGTCCCCGCGCAGGTCACGCCGCTCCACGAGCCGCTCCACGAGCCGAGCCGCGAGCCGAGCCGCGAGCCGAGCCGCGAGCCGAGCCGCGAGCCCCGTCGCGCGCCGTCCCCGGCCGCGGGCGCCGCTCGCCCGGCGCGGGCGTCGCGGCGAGCACGAGCGCGCCCAGGACGTCGGCGCCGGCCGCCTCCAGGGCGCGCTCGGCGGCGGCGAGCGTGGCGCCCGTCGTGACGACGTCGTCGAGCAGCAGGCACACCGGCGGGCCGGGCCCGGCCGGCGCGCGCAGCGCCCGGCGCCAGGCGTGCGGGTGCACCCGCACCACCGCGTTGCGGCCGCGAGCCCGTGCGCCGAGGCCCACCTGGTCGCGGGCGCGGCGGTCCCGGCGCAGCACGGGCGCGGGCACGCCGCCGACCGCCGCGGCCACCGCGGCCGCGAGCGGGCCCAGGTGGTCGCGCGCCCGCTCGCGCCGGGCCGCGGCCGACGACGGCGCCGGCACCACGAGCAGGCGCCGCACGCCGGCCGCGCCGGCGAGCGCCGGGGCGAGCGCGGCAGCAGCGGCCCGCGCGACCGGCACGAGCAGCCCGTCGAGGTCGGCGCGCCCGCGGTCCTTCCAGGCGACGACGACGCCGCGCACCGGCCCCTCGTACCGGGCCACCGCCCAGACGGGCAGCGGCGGCACGCCGTCGAGCCGGTCGAGCCGGGGCACGTGCGCCTCCACGCGGCGGGGCCCGTCGGGGCCGGCGAGCAGCGCCGCGCAGCCGGCGCACCACCGCTCGTCGGGCGCGTCGCAGCCGGGACAGGCGACGGGGAGCACCAGGCGGGCGAGCTCGACGAGGGGGCGCACGCCACCAGCGTCGCCGCCCGCCGGGCGGCGCGGGCCCGGCCCGCCCACCCTGGGGACGGCGCCCGCGCCCCGGCCGTCGGGGACGGCCTCGCGGCGGCGTCAGCCCGGGAACGCGACCAGGGCGACGTCCGACGCGACCGCGGGCCACAGCGCCGAGGACTGGCGCAGGTGCAGCACCGACTCGGCGTCGAGCGCCAGCATGCTGGTGCTGCCGACGGCGGCCGTCACCCACGTCGGCGCGGTGACGCCCGGCACGGACCGCGAGAGCCCACCACCGGTGCCCGCCAGGCCGCCGACGCCGGCGAGGAACACCGTCCGCTCGCCGCCGGGGTCCTGGCCGAGCAGCGCGAGCGTCGCCTCGTCCTGCCACTGCGCGAGCGTCACGCCCTGTACCGACGCCCCGACCGGCACCGGGTCCGACAGCCCGGTCGGCACGCCCGCGGCGTCGCGCAGGATGCCGGCCACCCGCACGGCCGTGCCGTCCGGGCCGGTCGTCACGAGCGCCACGCGCGACCCCTCGGGCGAGACCCGCACGGACGTCACGGTGACGTCCTCCAGCCACGCGGCGGTCACGGGGTACGCCTGGCCGCTCGCCACGACCACCTGCAGCGACCCGCCGCGCACGCCGCTCCACACGGCGCCGTACCGGTCGACCGACGGGGCGAGCAGGTCGGTGCCCTGCAGGAGGGTGTCCTGGGTGCCGTCCGGGTCGAGGCGCACCACGCGGTCGGCCCCGTCGCGCACCACCACCGGCTCGTGGGCCGGCCCGGTGGCCAGCGCCGTCGGGTCCAGGCCGGCGAGGGACAGGCCCTCCTGCGCGGGGACCAGCTCGCGGCCCTCGACGCGGCGCAGCTGCCCGTCCACGAGGGCGAGCGCGTCGCCCTCGGTGCGCGGCAGCGTCAGCCCGGCGGCCTCGGGGACGGCGAGGGGGCCGGACCGGTCCGCGATCGTCACCGTGCGGCCCTCGCCCTGTCCGGTGACGAGGGTCGCCTCGAGCTGCGCGGAGAACAGGGCGAGGTCGTCGGACGAGGCGTCGTCGACCTGCTCGGTGAGGTTCACCGCGACGGTGCCGTCGTCGGCCACGGTGACCGCCTCGATCGCCAGCGCGGTGCCCTCCGGCACGACCGACACCACCGAGCCGGCCAGCCACTCCGGCGGGCCCGCGAGGATCTCCTGGACGGCGTTCGTGCGCCACGTCGTGCGGGGGAACCACCGCACGTCCGGCACGAGCTGGCGCAGGTCCGGCGTCGGGTAGTACAGCCGCGTGAGGTGGTAGGCCTGGGAGAAGACGGCGGTGGAGAACAGCAGGCCGTCGTCGAGGCCGGTGATGCGCCACTGCCCGCCGGACCGGCCGAGCTCGAAGGTGAGCTCGCTCGGGCTGGGCCGCGGCTCCTCGGTGTACACGCCGCGCTCGTCCACGGACGCCACCACCGTCACCCGCGCCCGGACGGTCGCGGTGGCCGCGTCCGTCTCGAGGTCGTCCATGGACAGCGTCGGGTAGCCGTCGAGCACCAGCACGCGCGAGTACGGCTCCCACGCCTGCGACGCGCCCGAGGTGAGGAACTCGCGGGCCACGTTGAACGGCTGCGCCGTGGTGGGTCCGGCCTGCGTGGCCGAGAGGAATCCGCGGACGATCTCGTCCGGGGTGTCGTCGACGTTCGGGCCGGCGGCGATGAACCCGATCTCGCCCGTGCGCGGCACGTCGGCGCCGCCGTCCTGCACCTCGCCGGAGGTGGGGATCGACGCGCAGCCCGCGAGCGCCGCCACGACGACGGCGCCCAGGGCGGCCAGGACGGCGCGGGGCCGGCGCCGGGCGGTCATCGCCGCACCCCCGCGTCGTGGTCCTCGGCGACGCCTGCGCCGGCGCCCTGCTCGGGCCCCGCCTCGGCGGGGCGCACCGCGTCGTCGGCAGGGCGCGCCGCGTCGTCGTGGTGCTCCACGGCCGGCAGGTCGCCCAGGTCGGGGATCGCCACCGGCGTGGGCCCCGTGGGCGGGTTGACCACCGGGATCTGGCCCGTGGGCACCGAGGAGATGCCGCGCGACTCGGGCACCAGCGGCAGCGGCGAGCCGACGAGCTGGATGCCCGCGCGTCGCGGGAGCGTGAGGCGGAAGCTCGCGCCGCGGCCGGCCCGCCCCCACGCCTCGAGCCAGCCGGCGTGCAGGCGCGCGTCCTCGCGGGAGATGGCCAGGCCCAGGCCCGTGCCGCCCGTCGTGCGCGCGCGGGCGGGGTCGGCCCGCCAGAACCGGTCGAACACGTGCTGCACCTCCTGCGGCGTCATGCCCACGCCGTGGTCGCGCACCACCACGGCGACCGCGTGCCGGTCGGCGCCGACGGTGATCTCCACGGGGCGGCCCTCGGCGTGCTCCAGCGCGTTCACCACGAGGTTGCGCAGCACCCGCTCGACGCGCCGCGGGTCGACGTCGGCGGTGGCCGGCTCGTCGGTCAGGTGCACGGACAGGAACACGCCCTTGCGCTCGGCGAGCGGCGTCGTGCCCTCGACCACCGCGGTGACGATCGCGCCCACGTCGCGGTGCTCGACGTCGAGCACCGCCGCGCCGGCGTCGAACCGCGAGATCTCCAGCAGGTCGGCCAGCAGCTCCTCGAACCGGTCGAGCTGGGTGGTCAGCAGCTCCGCGGAGCGCCGCGCGGCCGGGTCGAGCTCCTCGCGCGAGCCGTGGATGACCTCGGCCGCCATGCGGATGGTCGTCAGCGGCGTGCGCAGCTCGTGCGAGACGTCGGAGACGAAGCGGCGCTGCGCGGCCGAGAGCTCCTCCATGCGCCGGATCTGGTCCTGCAGGCTCGCGGCCATCTCGTTGAACGACCGGGCGAGGGTGGCCATCTCGTCGTGGCCGCGGCCCGGCATGCGCTCCTCGAGGTGCCCGTCGGCCAGCCGCGCGGCGACGTCGGCCGCCCGGCGCACCGGCGTCACGGCCTGGCGCGTGACCATCCAGGTGATCACGCCCAGCAGGGCCAGCACCGCCACGCCGCCGGCCAGGAGGGTGCGCTGGACGAACCGCAGCGTCTCCTGCTCGGCCTGCAGCGAGTACAGCTGGTACAGCCCGTAGGTGCCGACGGTCGGCACCTCGACCGTGGAGCCGACGAGCACGCCCGGCTCCACCTGCCCGCTCTCGGCGTACGCGGCGGGGATCGCCACCGACTGCAGCATCTGGTGGTCGGCGTCGAGGGTCGCCCCGCGCAGCTCGGTGCTGACGATGCCGACGAGCGGCTGCGGCGAGCAGATGTCGGTGACGCCCGACGTCGGGCCCTCGCCGCCGGACAGCAGGCAGGTGCCCTGGGCGCTCGAGGCGCCCGAGGACAGCTGGCCCACCATCTGGATGAGCAGCGACTGCACGTCGGAGGGCGACGACGCCGGGGACGACGCGAACGCGTCGCTCACCTGGGCGGTGGTGCGGGCCGACTCGCGGTCCACCTGGTCGACGCGCTGCTCGAAGAGCCCGTCGCGCACCGACGTCGACAGCGAGGTGCCGAGCAGGGCCAGCGCCACGACGCCGATCGCGAGCGTGGAGGTGATGACGCGCACCTGCATCGAGGAGCGCCAGCGGTGCACGAGGGCGCGACCGCGCCGCACCGCGACGGTGCGTGCCCGGACGGCGGCGCGCAGCACGCGCCGCCCCCGGGCCGCGTGGGTGGTCACTGGGGCGCGCCCGCCTTGTAGCCGACGCCGCGGACGGTCAGCACGATCTCGGGGCTCTCCGGGTCGCGCTCCACCTTGGAGCGCAGGCGCTGCACGTGCACGTTCACCAGGCGGGTGTCGGCGGAGTGCCGGTAGCCCCACACCTTCTCGAGCAGCACCTCGCGGGTGAACACCTGCCACGGCTTGCGCGCCAGGGCCACCAGCAGGTCGAACTCGAGCGGGGTCAGGGCGATCTTGCGGCCCTCGCGCACCACCGAGTGGCCGGTCACGTCGATCTCCAGGTCGCCCACCCGCAGCATCTCGGGACCGGGGTCCTCGGTGCGGCGCAGGCGGGCGCGGATGCGCGCCACGAGCTCCTTGGGCTTGAACGGCTTGGAGACGTAGTCGTCGGCGCCGGACTCCAGGCCGAGCACGACGTCCACCGTGTCGGACTTGGCCGTGAGCATGATGATGGGCACGCCCGACTCGGCCCGGATCTCGCGGCACACCTGCGTGCCGTCCTTGCCCGGGAGCATCAGGTCCAGCAGCACCAGGTCCGGCTGCGCCGAGCGGAACGCGGCGAGGGCGCCGTCGCCGTCCGCGCAGAAGAAGGGCTCGAAACCCTCGGTCCGCAGCACGATGCCGATCATCTCGGCCAGGGCCGTGTCGTCGTCGACGACAAGCACGCGCGACTTCATGCGGACAGTCTGCCAGGCTGTGCATATGTCGGGGTCAGGCGGGGTCCGGCGCGTCCTCGCGCGCTATCGTGACCGGACACGACGTCCCAGTCCTCCGGGGAGACCATGAGCACGCCCGAGCCGCCCGGCGCGGACCCGAACGAGCCGGTCCCCGGCACCTCGCAGCAGCCCGCGGACCGCCCCGCCGACGAGCCCCCCGCACCGCCGGCCACGCCGTCGGCACCCCCGCCCGCACCGCCTGCCACGCCGTCTGCCACGCCGTCGGCCGCGCCGTCCGGCTGGGGCGACGTGCCCCGCTACGGCCAGCCGCGGTACGGGCAGTACGGCCCGCAGCCGACGCCGGCGCCCGCGCCGGCGGGCACGCCGCCCGGCGGTGCGTGGGGCGCCCGGGCCGCCCGGCCGGGCATCGTGCCGCTGCGCCCGCTGACGCTCGGGGAGATCTACGACGGCGCGTTCGGCGCGATCCGCCACAACCCCGCCGTGATGCTCGGCGCCGCCACCCTCGTCATCCTGGTCGCCACGGTGGTCGGCGTGGGCGTCGGCCAGCTCCTCGTGCCCGCGCTCACCGCGCAGATCAGCGGGTTCTTCGCCACCGTGCCGCCCGAGGTGGCCAGCGGGCTCGGCATCTCCCCCGCCCTGTACGCCCAGCTGCTCGCGCCCGCGCTCGGCACGACCCTCACCTCGCTGCTCGCCGCGCCCGTGGTCAACGGCATCCTCACGGTCTCGGTGAGCCGGTCCGTCGTCGGCGACAAGGTCACGGTCGCGCAGGTGTGGCGGCGGGTCCGCTCCCGGATCGGGCTGCTCGTCGGCTGGTCGCTGCTGCAGGCCCTGGGCGTGGTGGTCCTCTCGGTGCTCGCCGTCGTGCTCGTCGGGCTCGTGGTGGCCGCGACGGCCGGCGTGTCGGAGGGGCTCTCGGCGCTGCTGGCGCTGCTCGTCCTGGCCGCCTACCTCGTCGCGCTCGTGTGGCTCGGGGTGCGCCTCGGCCTCGTCGCCCCCGCCGTGGCCCTCGAGGGCCGCGGGCTGGTCGCCACCGTCAGGCGCGCCTGGCTGCTCACCCGCGGCCAGCTATGGCGGCTGTTCGGCGTCTACCTGCTCGCCGTCGTCATCGTCACCGTCATCGCGAACATCGTCACCACGCCGCTGGCCTACCTCGCCACGTGGATGGAGACGGAGCTCGGCGCCCCGGGCGTCGGCGCCGTCGTGGTCACGACGGTCGCGACCGTCGTCGCCACCGCGATCCAGACGATCTTCGTGGCCGGCGTCGTCGCGCTGCTCTACGTCGACGTGCGGATGCGGCGCGAGGGCCTCGACGTGGCGCTCGCCGCGGCCGCCGCGGAGCGGCCGGCATGACCCTGCCCGCGGCCGCACCGGCGCCGGCGTGGGCCGGCGTGCCGGCGGACGTCCCCGTGGACCCGGACCGTGCCACCGCCCGGCGCTGGCTCGTCGAGGAGCTCGCCCGACCCGAGTACTCCCAGCAGCCGTCGCTGCTGCAGCGGCTGTGGGAGTGGTTCCTCGGCCTGTTCGACGGGCTGCCCGCCCTCGACGCGCCGCCCCTGCCCATGCTGATCGGCCTGCTCGTCGTGCTCGCCCTGCTGGTCGGCGTGGCGCTGTGGGTGGCCGGCCCGGTGCGGCTGGCGCGCCGGCGCGCCCGGTCGGCCGCCGTCGTCGCGCACGACGACGACCGCACGGCCGCGCAGATGCGCGCGGCCGCCGACGCCGCCGCCGAGCGCGGCGACTGGGGGTTCGCGGTGGCCGAGCGGTTCCGCGCCGTGGTGCGCGGCCTGGAGGAGCGCGTCGTCATCGACCCGCGCCCGGGCCGGACCGCGCAGGAGGCGGCGTCCGCCGCCGCCGCGCGGCTGTCCGACCTCGCCGCGGCGCTGCGGCACGGCGCGTCGCTGTTCGACGACGTCGTCTACGGCGAGCTGCCCGCCGGCCCGCAGGACGACGCCACCCTGCGCGAGCTCGACGCGCGCGCCCGCGCGGCCCGGGCCGCGGTGCCGGCCGGCGTCGCGGGCGCCGCCGGGGAGCCCGCCGCACCCCCGGCCGAGGACCGCCCATGACCGCGCTCGGGACCCCGCCGCCGGCCGGGGCGCCGGTCACCGGGACCGGCGGCCCGGCGCCGTCCGCCGTGCCGGTGGTCGGTGACGGCACGACCGCGGCCGGCCGCGCCCGGCGGCGCTGGCGCGCCGTGCGGTGGTGGGCCGTCGTGCTCGCCGCCACGGCGCTCGTGGTCGCCGCGCTCGCCGTGACGCGCCCCGCGACCTCGACCACCCCGTACGCGCCCGACAGCGCCCAGCCCGACGGCGCCCGGGCGGTCGCCCAGGTGCTGGCACGTCAGGGGGTCGACGTGGAGCACGTGACCACCGTCGACGACGCCGTGCAGGCCGCCACGGAGGGCACGACGCTGCTCGTCACGCCGTCCCCGCTGCTGGCCTTCGAGCAGGCCGACGCGCTGGCCGCCGTCCCCGCCGACCTCGTGCTGCTGGGCGCCGACGACGTGCTGCTCGACGCCGCCACCGACGGCGCCGTCCGACGCGGCGCCGTGCTGGACACCTCCCCCGACGTCCTCCCGCCGGGCTGCCCGCTGCCGGCCGCGCGCGCCGCGGGCGAGGCGCGGCTGACGGCCGGCCTCACCCTCGTCCCGGCCAAGGGCGAGCGGCCGGTGACGTGCTACCCCGAGAGCGGTGGCGCCGCGCTGGTGGCCGTCGCGGACGGCGGGCGGACGGTGACCGCCGTCGACGACCCGGCGCTGGTGCGCAACGACACCGTGCTCGAGGCCGGCAACGCCGCCCTCGCCCTGCACCTGCTCGGCGCCCACGAGCGGCTCGTGTGGCTCGTGCCCGACCCGTTCGACCTCAGCACCGGCGACGGCACGGGCGGCGCCCCGGCCGGGCCGTCGATGCCGCGCTGGGCCGGGGCCGTGGGCCTGTGGGCCGGGCTCGTCGTGCTCGTCCTCGCGCTCTGGCGCGGCCGGCGGCTCGGTCCGCTGGTCGCGGAGGAGCTGCCCGTCGTGGTCCCGGCGGCGGAGGCCGCCCGCGGCCGCGGCCGCCTCTACCGCCGCACCCGCGCGCGCGGCCACGCGGCCGCGGGCCTGCGCGCGGCCACCGCCACCCGCGTCGCGGCGCGCCTGGGACTGCCCCGGTCGGCCGAGCCCGCCGGCGTCGTCGACGCCGTCGTGCGCGCGAGCGGCCGGGACCCGCGGGAGGTCGCCGCGCTGCTGTACGGGCCCCCGCCCCCCGACGACGAGGCGCTCGCCGAGCTCGCGCGCCGCCTGGACGGGCTCGAGCGCGACACCACCGGGCGCGGCACCGCCGCGGGCCGCACCCCGGCGCGCGACACCACGCGCGACTCCACGTACGACACCACGCACGACTCCCCCGCACGCGACACCTCAGGAAGCGAGGACCCCCGATCGTGACGGACCCCGAGCAGAACCAGCACCCGGCCGGCGCCACCGCGCCCGCGGCCACCCGGCCGCAGCCGCTGCAGCAGCCGCCGGCCGGGCCGGTGGACGGCGCGCCGCCCGCCGCGCCCGCCCCGGCCTTCGCGGCCCCGCAGCCGACGGCGCACACGCCGGAGCGCCCGACCCTGGCCCTGCGCACCGCGCTGGCGGGGGTCCGCACGGAGGTCGGCAAGGCCGTCGTGGGCCAGGACTCGGCCGTCACGAGCATGCTCATCGCGCTGCTGTGCTCGGGCCACGTGCTGCTCGAGGGCGTGCCCGGCGTGGCCAAGACGCTGCTGGTGCGGTCGCTGGCCGCGGCGCTGGACCTGGACACCAAGCGCGTGCAGTTCACCCCGGACCTCATGCCCGGCGACGTCACCGGCTCGCTCGTCTACGACGCCCGCACGGCGCAGTTCTCGTTCCGCGAGGGTCCGGTGTTCACCAACCTGATGCTCGCCGACGAGATCAACCGCACGCCGCCCAAGACGCAGGCGTCGCTGCTCGAGGCCATGGAGGAGCGGCAGGTGTCGGTGGACGGCGAGCCGCGCCGCCTGCCCGACCCGTTCCTCGTCATCGCCACCCAGAACCCCGTGGAGTACGAGGGCACCTACCCGCTGCCCGAGGCGCAGCTCGACCGGTTCCTGCTCAAGGTGCTGCTGCCGGTCCCGGAGCGCGAGCAGGAGATCGAGGTGCTCGCCCGGCACGCCGCGGGCTTCGACCCGCGCGACCTGGCCGGCGCCGGCGTGCGCGCCGTCGCGGGCCGCGACGAGCTCGCCGCCGCGCGCGCCGAGGTCCGCCGCGTCCAGGTGGCCCCCGAGGTGCTCGCCTACGCCGTCGACGTGTGCCGCGCGACCCGGCAGTCGCCGTCGCTGTCCCTCGGCGTGTCCCCGCGCGGGGCCACGGCCCTGCTGGCCACGGCCCGCGCCTGGGCGTGGCTGAGCGGCCGCATGTACGTGACGCCGGACGACGTCAAGGCGCTGGCCCACCCGACCCTGCGCCACCGCGTGCAGCTGCGGCCCGAGGCCGAGCTCGAGGGCGTGACCGCCGAGAGCGTGCTGTCCACCGTGCTCGCCACGGTGCCGGTCCCCCGGTGAGCGGCCACAGCGCCGCGGGCGCGACGGGGCGGCGTCTGCGCGAGAGCCGAGGGAGCGCAGCGACCGAATCATTCGAGCGGAGGCGCCGCCCCGTCGCGCCCGCGCCCGTCGCGCCCGCGCCCGCCGCGCTGGGGGCGCCGTGGCGGTGACGTGGCGGGCCGTGGCGCTTGCCGCGGCCGGGCTCCTGCCCGTGCTGCTGCTCCCGGTGCCGGGCACGGTCGTGGTGTGGGCGCTCGTCGTCGTGGCGGCGTGCGTCGTCGACGCGCTGCTGGCCGCGTCGCCGCGCCGGCTCGCGCTCACGCGGCGCGTGCCGACGTCGGTGCGGCTGGGCGAGCCCGCGCGCAGCGAGCTGACCGTCGTCAACATCGCCGGGCGGCGCCTGCGGGCCGTCGTGCGCGACGCGTGGCCGCCCTCGGTGGCCGACGACGGCGGCGCCGTGGTCGACGCCCTGGCCGGGTCACGCGTGGCGGCGGCGTCCGCGCGCGTCGTGCCCTCGGCGCGGCACCGCGTCGACCTGCCCGCGGGCGACGGCGCGCGGCTCACCACGCCGCTGCGGCCCACGCGGCGCGGCGACCGCGCGGCGGGCCCCGTGACGATCCGCTCGCTGGGCCCGTTGCGGCTCGCCGGGCGGCAGGCCACCATCCCCGTGCCGGCGCGGCTGCGCGTGCTGCCGGAGTTCGCCTCGCGCCGCCACCTGCCCAGCCGCCTGGCGCGGCTGCGCGAGATGGACGGCCGCTCGGCCGTGCAGGTGCGCGGCGAGGGCACCGAGTTCGACTCGCTGCGCGAGTACGTGGTGGGCGACGACGTGCGCTCGATCGACTGGCGCGCCACCGCGCGCCGCGGGGACGTCGTCGTGCGCACGTGGCGTCCGGAGCGTGACCGGCGCGTGCTGGTGGTGCTCGACACCGGCCGCACCGCCGCCACGCGCATCGGTGCGGGCGCCGACGGCACGGGCTCGCCGCGGCTGGAGGCCTCGATCGAGGCGGCGCTGCTGCTGTCGGCGCTGGCCGACCGCGCGGGCGACCGGGTGCAGGTGATGGCGTTCGACCGGCAGCTGCGTGCCCGGGTGGCCGGCGCCTCCGGGCCGCGGCTGCTGCCGAGCCTCGCCGACGCCCTCGCCGGCGTCGAGCCGCGGCTGCTGGAGACCGACTGGCCGGGCCTGGTGACCCAGGTCCGCTCGCACGTGGCCCAGCGGGCGCTCGTCGTGCTGCTGACCACGCTCGACCCGGCCGCCGTGGAGACCGGCCTGCTCACCGTGGTGGACCAGCTCACCACGACGCACCAGGTGCTCGTGGCCGCGGTCACCGACGCCGAGGTGGCCGCGCTGCGCGCCGGGCGCGCCACGGCGGGCGAGGTGTACGACGCCGCCGCCGCGGCCCGCGCCGAGCTGGAGCGGGACGCCGTGGCGGGGGTGCTGCGCCGGCACGGCGCCGAGGTGCTCGAGGCGCTGCCCGACGAGCTGGCGCCCGCGGTGGCGGACGCCTACCTGGCGCTCAAGGCGGCCGGCCGGCTCTGAGGCGCCCGGCGTCGCCTCCGCCGCCGCGCCCGGACCGGGTCAGCCGGCGGTCGGCACGACGGCGCCGGCCCGGTCGACGTCGAGGTCGCCGGTCTCCCCCGCCGCCACGGCGCGCCGGCCCAGCACGAGCACGTACGTCCAGAACGCCGCCAGCGCGACGGTGCCGATGGCGATCTTGAGCCACCACGGCAGGCCGGAGCCGGTCACGAAGCCCTCGACGACGCCGGACAGCGCGAGCGCGCCGACGAGCCCCACCGCGCAGGTGACCAGCGCCCGGCCCTCCTGGGCGAGGGCGGCGCCGCGGCGGCGCGGGCCGGGGTCGACGAGCGTCCAGAAGGTCTTGAGGCCGGCGGCCCCGGCGACGAAGACGCTGGTGAGCTCCAGCTGGCCGTGCGGGGCGATGAGCGTCAGGAACAGGTCGAGCTCGCCGTGGGCGGCCATCATGCCGCCCGTGGCCCCCACCGAGAAGGCGTTCTGCCACAGCACGTAGAGCGGCAGCACGCCGGTGACGCCGAACGCCACCAGGAGCGCGGAGATCCACGCGTTGTTCGTCCACACCATCGCGGCGAACGAGACGTCGGGGTCGTAGTACGAGGCGAACGCCTCCTCGACGTACTGCTCCTGCTCCGCGGGCGTGCCCATGGCCGCCAGCGCGTCGGCGTCCGTGGCCACGTGCCAGCCGGCGACCACGCTGACCAGCAGGAACGCGACCGTCACGCCGAGGGTCCACCAGCGCACGCGGTACAGCGCCGCGGGCACGGACACCGTCGCGTACCGCACGACGTCCGACCACGCCGGGTCGTGCGCGCCGGAGATCCGGGTGCGGGCGCGGGTCAGCAGGTCGGACAGCCGCGTCACCAGCACAGGGTCGGGCGCGGCCGAGCGCACCGTCGACAGGTGGGTGGCGACCTCCTGGTAGAGGCGCACCAGCTCGTCCGCCTCGGCCCCGTCCAGCCGGCGCCGCCTCACCAGCACCGCGAGGCGGTCCCAGGCGGCGCTGTGCACGGCGGAGAAGGCGTCGAGGTCCACGCCCGATACCCTGCCACACGACGACCCCGCCGGTCCGGGCCGCCCCGCGCCCTGGGGACCCGGCCCGACCCCACCCACCCGGAGGCCCCCGTGCACGACGGCATCCTCATCGGCGAAGGCGTGGTGCTCGACGCCCGGCCGGCGTCCTTCGCCACCCGCGCGCTCGGCGCCCTGCTCGACGCGGCGGTCACCGTCGCGGTGGCGTTCGTCGTGCTGCTGCTGCTGGGGCTGGGCCTCGACTCCCTCGACGAGCGGTGGCTGCGCACGAGCATGGTCGTCCTCGTCGTGCTGTTCCTCGTCGCCGCGCCCGCCGCGGTGGAGACGCTGACCCGCGGCCGGTCCCTGGGCCGGCTCGCGACCGGCACCCGGGTGGTGCGCGACGACGGCGGCCCGGTGCGCCTGCGGCACGCCCTGATCCGCGCCCTGCTGGGCGTGCTCGAGCTGTGGGCCACGGCCGGTGGCGTCGCCATCGCCGCCTCGCTGTCCAACGCCAAGGGCAAGCGCCTCGGCGACATGGTCGCCGGCACCTACGCGATCCGCGTGCGCGGCGGCAAGGGCTGGTCCGTGCCGCTGCGGATGCCGCCGGAGCTCGCGGCGTGGGCCACGACGGCGGACATGCGGCGCCTGCCCGACGGGCTGGCCCTGGCGGCCCGGCAGCTGATCGACCGGGCGCCGCGGCTCGCGCCGTCGTCGCGGGCGGCCCTCGCCGACGAGATCGCCGCCCGCGTGGAGCCCTACGTGGCGCCCGCGCCGCCGGCAGGCACCCCGGCCGAGGCGTTCCTGCACGCCGTGCTGCACGAGCGCCGCGACCGCGAGCTGGCCCGCGGGCTGCGCGAGCGCGAGCGCGCCGCCGACCAGGCCGCGTCCCTGCACCGCCTGCCGTTCGGCGTGCCGGACCCGCGCACCTGACGGCCGGCCCGACGGCGGGCCCGGGCACCGCCCGGCGGACGGCTCACACGGCCGCGGGGACGGCTGCGGGGACGGCCGCGGGGACGCGCGCCGTCACGCGGGCGTAGATCCCCTCGAACTCCTCCAGCGTCCGTGCGAACGCGTGCTGCTGCGCCAGCCGCACGCTCGCCGCGCCGGCGCGCTCCCGCAGCGCCGGGTCGTCGAGCAGCGCCAGCAGGTGGCCCGCGAGCGCCGCCACGTCGCCCGGCGGGTAGAGCGCCCCGTTCTGGCCCGGGCGCACCAGGTGCGGCAGCGCCATCGCGTCGGCCGCCACCACCGGCAGCCCGGCGGACATCGCCTCGAGCGTGGCCAGGCTCTGCAGCTCGGCGACGCTCGGCATGCAGAACACGTCCGCCGACGCGTAGGCCTCGAGCAGCTCGGCGTCCGTGACGTGCCCGCGGAACCGCACGTCGGCGGCGATCCCGAGCTCCGCCGCCAGGGCGGCCCACCGCTCGCGGCGGCAGCCGTCGCCCACGATCTCCAGCCGTGCCGGCACCTCGCGGGGCAGCAGCGCGAAGGCCCGCACCAGCTCGTCGACGCGCTTCTCCTCGTCCAGGCGGCCGACGAACAGCACGGTCGGCACGTCGGCCGCCGGGCGCCGGCGCGCGGCGAACCGCGCCGCGTCGATGCCGTTGGACACGGCCAGCACCCCGGTCAGGCCGGTGCGCTCCATGAGCAGCTCGGCGGCGCGCGGCGTGGGGGCGGTGACGACGTCGGCCCGGGCGAAGACGCGGCCCTGGTCGCGCCACATCGCGGCGGCGAAGGCCTGGTGCCACGGCCGGGGCACCGGAAGGTACGCGACGAGGTTCTCGGGCACGAGGTGGTTGGTCATCACCACGGGCACGCCCGTGGCCCGGGCCGCCGCGACGACCGCGCGGCCCACGAGGACGTGGCCGTGGGAGTGCACGACGTCGGGGCGCAGCCCGGTCACCAGGCGGCGCACGTGGGCGGACACCTCCCACGGGAGGCTCACGCGGTGCGAGGCGTGGCCGACGTAGCGGCGCGAGCGCACGCCGTGCACCGTGACGCCGTCGCGGACCTCGCGCGTGGCCCGGCCGGTGGGCGACGGCGCGACGACGTGCACCTCGTGGCCGCGGCCGGCCAGCCCGGCCGCCAGGCGCGCGGCGGCCTGCGCGGCGCCGTTGACGTCGGGCGGGTAGGTCTCGGCGCCGACGACGATCCTCAAGGGCTCCATGGGTCCTTCTCTTCCAGGGTCGTGCCCTCCCGGTGGGGAGGGTCGTGCTGGGGTCGCACTCGGGTGAGGCACAGGGGTGAGGCACAGGGGGTGAGACGCAGGGGGTGGCGCGAGGGTGACGCACCGCGGGCGGCACCCGTGGGCCGACGCGCCGGGGGCGCGGGCCTTTCGCCCGCGGCGTCACGCCGCCCGCGGCACGGGCGCCGGGGCCGCCACCACGGCGACCGGGGCGCCGTGCGCCGCGGCGCGCGCGGCGACGGCGTCGGGGTGGTGGCGGGCGAGCGTGACGACGCCGAGGGCCGCCGCGGCGGCCGCGAGGCCGAGCACCGCCCAGAGCGCGGGCGGCGTCGCCGCCCCCTCGCCCAGCAGCACGGCGCCGAGCAGCACCGCCACCACCGGGTCGACCACCGTCAGGCACGCCACCACGAGCTCGGGCGCCCCGGCGGTGTAGGCGTGCTGCACGAGCCATCCGCCGGCCAGCAGGGCGAGGACGACGCCGGCTCCCGCGGCGAGCACGGGCGGCGCCGTCGGCGGGACGTCACCGGACGCCACGGCCTGCGACACGGCCCGCACGAGGGCGGAGACGAGGCCGAACGCCGCGGCCGCGCCGGTGGCCAGGCACAGGCACGCCGCCCACCCGGAGCGTCGGACGCCGAGCACGGCCAGCGCCGCGACGACGGCCCCGACCGCGAGCCCGGCCACGAGCGTCGAGGCACCCGGCGGGGGCGAGCTGGTGGTCGAGCCGGCCGAGGCCGCCACGAACCCGACGACGCCGAGCACGCTGAGCAGCACGCCGACGACCACGCCGGCGCTCGGGCGGCGCCGGGTGCGCAGCGACGCCAGCAGCACCGCCACCGGCACGGCGAGGACGCCGACCGGCTGCACCACGCGCAGCGGCGCGAGCAGCAGCGCCACGGCGTGCACGACGGTGCCGGCGCCGGCCAGCCCGAGCCCGAGCAGCCAGCGCGGGTGGCGCACCGCCCGCGCGACCCGACGCAGGACCGGGCGGCCCGCACCGCCGGCGCGCGCGCCGGCCGCGCCGGTGGCCCCGCCGGCGCGCGCGACGGCGACCGGCCCCGCCCCGGCGGGGTGGGGGCGCACCCAGCTCGGAAGAGCACCCGTCGGAACACCCGTCACGCCTGCTACGAGCGCGGGTGGCGGGTGGGGGGGGGGCAGGGGGGGGGGGGGGGGGGGGGGGGGGGGGGGGGGGGGGGGGGGGGGGGGGGGGGGGG